>DBFCNY010000018.1:0-5590 GCA_048298285.1 Collinsella sp. | reverse complement strand
ATCCGTTTTCCTCCGTCCCCAAAGGATCAGTTGAACAGATTGTCGATGGGATCGGGGGCGGAACTGGGGAGATAGCGGATTTCTAGTTCTATGCCGAGCTTTTGCAGCTCTTTGAGGGCAGCGATGTCCGCATCGTCTATGGCGACCGTAGGCGTTACAGAGCGTTTGCCCTCCCCTGCCCGCATATGGCCAATGCTGATCTTGGTGATGGGCACGCCGCCCTTAACCAACGCAAGCGCATCGGCGGGTGAGGCCACCATGATAAGGATCCATTGGCGCGGCGTTGCGGTATGAATGATATCGATGGTCCTTTGCACCGAGAAAAACCGTGTCCAAACGCCTTCTGGCGCCGCCACCCTCATGGGTGCCCATTGGCGCGAATCCGCCGCGATCTCATCGTTGACGATTAAAACAAGGTTGGAACCCACGGCTTCGTTCCACAGCTCAACGTCTTGTCCGTAAATGAAACGGTCATCGATACGCGTGAGAAGGATCTTGGGTTGAGCCATGGCTGCCCCATTCTGTTTGAGACCCATACGAGCGGGACATCACGCCTTCAATATTAGTGCATTTAAAGTGAGAAAAGCCGCCAGAACCCTTGCGCGGATGTGCGATGTCCCGTATCATAGACAGCCGTTGACGCATCAGCTGCGTCACCACATGGCCGCCAGCGTAGCTCAGTTGGTAGAGCACCGCTCTCGTAAAGCGGGGGTCACCGGTTCGAGCCCGGTCGCTGGCTCCATTGCACAAGATAGCCGCCTTCGGGCGGCTTTTTTCTTGCCGATTTATCGCACAATGCCAATCCAAGCACAACGCCGCCGGCAACTCCCCTACTCAACAAAAAGCCCCGCCAGCCGCAATCCCCAAAGGAACCGCGATCAGCGGGGCCTAAGCGCGCTCCTCCAAAGGAAAACGCTCGCAACACGAACGGCTCAGCCGAGCAGCGCGTTATTCCTCCCAGTAAGCGTCTGCAAGCAGCTTGAAGCAGATCTTCTTGACCGGCTGCGCACCATCGCCCGGGAACTCGAGCGTGGGCATGTGAGGCTCGCCGGCAACGAACAGTGCAAACTTATCGTCAGCAAGATCGCCGGCGATCGAGGCGTCGGAATCGACCAGATCGTAGTCGTCCTTCTCGTCAAACTCCTGGACCAGCGTCAAGCTGCCCGTAGCGACCTTAAAGGCCTCGCGACCCTCGACATCGATCTGCAGGTCGTGATAGCGCTGATGCGTCTCGTAGTGAGCCTCGGCCTCGGGACGCGTCGTGGGAGCCATGACGTTCGCAAAGACCTTGTCGCCCAGAATCGGATGGCTGCCGACCTCGAGCTGCGCCGGATCGTTCTCCTCGAGCCAATCGATCAACACGTCGAGGCCCTTGAGCATTCCGCGGTACTCCTCGATATCGCCCAATGCACCGTAAATCATCTAAATCCCCTCTCGGATCGTTTCTTTGGCGGCTACTCGGCAAACGCATTACCGACGCTGTTGCCACCCACATGCGTCTCGACCAGGGTAAGGTCGGGATTGAACACGACAGTGTCGGCGTCGCGCCCCGGCATAATGCTACTGCACCTGTCGTCGACATGAGCTAGCAACCGATGCCGGGGCCGCAGCACAAGCTCCTACAGCTCGGTCACGACAACGCCGTTGTAAACCTCGTCCCAACGATCCATAACCAAATGGCCAGTCATGGGATCCATGGCATTGAGCTTGCCGCAGGTGTTGGCGGTACGCAGCACCGTCTCGTCGTCGGCTCCGGCAGCAATCGCATGTGCGAAGCCGGCAATGGTCGAATCGCCAGAGCCCGTAGCGTTGACGGCGGGGATATCGGGGGTCTTGGCGCGGAACGCACGGCCGTTATGGAAACCAACGGAGCCGGCAGCGCCCATGGATACGACGACCCAGGGGATATCGGAGAAGCGGGCGTCAGAGGCGAGCGCGGAACGGAGCTCGTCCACATCGTCGGTGGTAAAGCTCGTGCCCAGAAGGCCGTTAATTTCGGTCAGGTTAGGCTTAACCAGCTCAGGCTTGACCTCGGACTTGAGCGCAGCCTCGAGCGAGGAGCCCGAGGTATCGAGCAGCACCTTGGCGCCGGCGTTCTCTGCAATGCCCGTAATCTTGGCGTAGTAGTCCGCCTCGACGCCGCGGGGCAGCGAACCCGAGATGGTAACGACATCGGCCTTGCTCGCAAGCTCGGCGAACTTGGCGGTAAAGGCATCGAGCTCCTCGGGGGCAATCGTCGGGCCGCTCTCGAGCAACTCGGTCTGGTTGCCAGCATGAAGGATATTGAGGCAAATGCGGGTCTCGCCCTTGATGGGCACAAAATCATTCTTAATGCCGTTGGCATCCATGAGCTCGGCCATATAGGCGCCCATATGACCACCAAGCAGGCCGGTTGCCACGACATCGTCGCCCAGCTGGCCCAGGACGCGGGCCACGTTGAGGCCCTTACCGCCGGCGGTCTTTTCGGGCGTCACGCGGTTGACGTCGTCGATAACGAGCTCATCGAGCTGATAGCGCGTATCGACGGACGGGTTCATCGTAACGGTGAGGATCATTTCTAGCTCCTTATCTCGCAGGCTCCTTATGCCTTGCAAAACGAATTGGCTACATGCGACTACAGAATCTCGATTGTGAACGAGCGCACGATGGTTTCTTTGGGCTTGGCGATAAGGCAGCCGCGCTTGTGCTCAAGCACGTCATCCTCATCGGAACAGGTCGAGAGGCCGCCCCAGGGTTCAACTGCCACAAAATCACCCTCGGGCTTGCTCCACACAATGAGGTACGGGAAGCCCTCAAAGCTCAGGCGAACGCCCTTGTCCTCGCCCTTTTTGGAAAGCGTGACCTGACGGCTCTCGAGCACGTCAAAGATGGTCTCCGCAAAATCGAAGAGCTCATGCGACAAAGGCAGCGTCTTTCCCACCATGGGGTTCTTGGAGCGCCTGTCCACATCAATCAATCCGGTCGAGGGAACGGCGGTGCAGAGCTCCGCAGCCTCGTCTTTCTCAAAACGCAACTCGTAGTCCGTATAGGACTCGCCCTCGTCGAGCGGACACCTAAAGCCGGGGTGTCCACCGATAAAGAAAGGCATGTCCTCGGTGCCCTCGTTGGTAACCTCATAGGAGACACGCACGGCGGCGTCCTCGAGCGTATAGCGGGCGACAAGTTTAAACGGATACGGATAATCGCTCAGCAGCGCGGCGTTATCCTCGGATGCCAGGCACATAGCCAGCTCGTTTGTGCTTTGGCTCAACAGCTTCCACTCCTGCTTGCGCGCAAAGCCGTGGCGGGCGAGCTTCACATGATGTCCAGCAAACGTCATGGCGCTGTTATCGCGCAAACCTCCGCAAATCGGGAAGCAAATCGGTGCCTGGCCGGACCACACGGCGGGATCGCCCTGCCACAAGTACTCGCGACCTCCAGCCTCAATCGAGGTAAACGAGCCGCCGGCCGTGGAGACCTTGATAGAAATCGAATCGTTGGAGAGAGCGTATTCCATTGTCCATCCTTTCGAACAACTGCTTTTTGCTCGCAAGAACCCGTCTCGGCCCTGACCAAAGGACAAACCCGCACGTTCATCGATGCGTCCGGTTTCCCAGGCATGCAACGGGGTACCATACAGACATTGATGCAATTACAGCTGAAAGGCCTTCTTATGCGAACCATCATCCTTTATGCCTCACGCCACCACGGCAATACGAAAAAGCTCGTGGACGCCATCGTCGAGGCGCACCCCGAAATCTATACCCTCGACGTGAAGTCACTCGGTAAAAACGAGTACCCCGACCTGCACGAATATCATCTGATCGGCGTCGCCACGGGCATCTATTACTCCGAGATCGACAAAGATATGGCGCGCGTGCTCACGAACGTACTGCAGCCGCAGGACAAGGTGTTTGGCCTTATGACCTACGGTGGCAAAAACAAGTGGTACGGCAAGGATATCGATGGCATCTGCCGCATGAGGCAGGCCATCTTTATGGGTGTCTACGGCTGCCCCGGCTTTGATACGTGGGGTCCGTTCAAACTCACCGGCGGTGTGCAAAAGGGACACCCGACCGCTGAGGAAATTAAGGGCGCCGTCGACTTCTTCGACAAGATCGAAGACGAGTATGGCGACATCATCGTCGAAGAGTACGCCAAGCGCGAGAAGCGCCTAGCATACGAGAAGGAGCATCCTGCAGGAGGCCTGGTGGCCGGCGTTAAGCGCACGGCAAAGAAGATTGCTAACAAGCTGTAACTGTGAAGGTGCTTTTGAGCGTTTAACCCATACGGCGGGTCCGAGCAGATTCGGGCCCGCCGTCTTTTTCTATCGTTACTCGGTAAAGGCGTTGCCGACGCTCTGGCCGCCAACATACGTCTCGACGAGAGTGAGCTCATGGTCGAACACGACAAAGTCGGCGTCGCGACCCGGCATGATGCTGCCGCACTTATCCTCGATGTGCGCGGAGCGTGCCGGCACCTCGGTTGCCATGCGAATGGCGATATCGGCGCTGGCGATGCCCCAGTCGACGATGTTCTTGACGCCCTGGGCAAGCGTGAGCACCGAGCCGGCAATGCTCTTGCCGTCAGCGAGCCAGCACAGGTTGTCCTTCATGATGACGTCCATGCCACCGCTGGTGTAGCTGCCCTCGGGCATGCCGCCGCAGCCCAGGCAGTCGGTGATGAGCACCGTATGCTGCCAGCCCTTGGCCTGCAGCAGCGCCTTGATGGCGGCAGGGTTAACGTGCTTGCCGTCACAGATGATCTCGGCGTAGGTCTCGGGCGTGGACATGGCAGCACCCACGACACCGGGCTCGCGGTGATGCAGCCCGCGCTGGCCGTTATAGGTATGCGTAAAGCAGCTGGCACCAGCGTTGATGGCGGCGATGCACTCATCGTAGGTGGCGTCGGAGTGACCGATGCTGGTCACCACACCCTTGGCGTTCAGAGCAGCCGCATAAGCAGCGGCACCGTCGCGCTCGGCCGCCATGGCGCTCTTAACGATGCGACCGCCCGCAGCCTCCTGCCACTGATCGAAGACCTCCTCGGAGGGATCGATAAGATAGGCGGGGTTCTGCGCGCCCACGTGCTTCATGGTAAAGAAGGGGCCCTCCAGGTAGATGCCCTGAATGCGAGCGCCGCAGAAGTCGGGACCGCGACCCTCGTCAGCCTGAGCGATGGCGGCGCAGGCGTCCTTGATCTGCTCGACGCCATCGGTGAACGTCGTGGGCAGCCAGCTGGTGGTACCGCGACGGGCGAGCTCGGTCGAGCTGATATCGATGCCCTCGGGATCGTTATCGGTAGTTGAGTGGTTGTAGAAGCCATGGATGTGAGTATCGACCATACCCGGCGCGATCCACGATCCCGTGTAGTCCTTAATCTCGCAAGAGGGCTCGTCGGCCTGCCAGGCGCCAAAGACGCCATCCTCGACCATAAGATAGCCGCCCAGCTGCGGACCTGCCGGCAAGAAGAACTTGTCGGCCTTAATTGCGTACGTGCTCATATGCACTCCTTGCTTCTAAAGCAGTTGACCGTGGTGATACTTATACCCGGTCCAAGTAAAAACAAAAAGCGCCCGCCCGCCGTTATGAGCGGACGGGCGCCCTTACAG
>DBFCNY010000017.1:0-8272 GCA_048298285.1 Collinsella sp. | reverse complement strand
GTATGTCTTATTTGGATCTGGCTCGGGGTCGGTATTCTTGTCGTGAGTTTGAAGATCGGGCTGTGGAGCAGGCTGTGGTGGATGCTATTGTTGAGGCAGGGCGTATTGCTCCTTCTGCTTGTAATAACCATCCAACCCGTGTGATGGTGTTGGATACGCCCGAGCTTCTGGAGAAGGCTGCTGCTTGTCAGCCGCGGTTTGCTCGTGATGGGTCCATCTTTGGGGCTCCGCTTGTCTTTCTTATTTGCAGCGTTACCGACGATGCTTGGGTGCGTCCCTATGACCAGATGAATTCCAGTGAAATCGACACGTCCATCGTGTGCGATCAGATGATGATGGAGGCCACCGAGCAGGGCCTGGAAACGTGCTGGGTAGGCCATTTTAAGCCTGAGGTGGCACAAGAGCAGTTCAACCTGCCCGAGGGCGTCTATCCCTATCACATGCTCGTCTGCGGCTATCCTGCCGACCATATTGCCGACCCCGAGCATCGCGAGGCCCGCACCATTCCCCTCCCCGACTTCCTCCTCAAGTAGATTTTTGGGACATGCGATAAAAAAGGACCCGCAACTTGCGGGTCCTTTTTTATCGACTGATTGTAATCCGGCGTTAGTCCAGGTCGTCAGCGGCGAAGTTGTCGATCGGGGCGAAGGGATCGGCAACCGGGACAACCGGATCGGCGACGGGCAGCGGCTCGGCGGGAACAGTCACCGCAGGAGAAGCGGCAGAACCGACCGGCGTGGAGGCCATGAGGTCGGCCGGGAAGGAGTTCTGGGCATCGTCCATGAAGTGCTGGATGAGCTTGAGATACTCGGCCTTGAACTCCTCACGAGAAGCCTTGAGACGATCGATCTCCTCGAGCTCAGCCTGCTTTTCGGTCAGAGCCTGGCGGATAACCTCGCGGGCCTTGGCGTCAGCCTCGTTGCGAATACGCTCAGCGTTCTCATTGGCATCGTTGACGATGGTCTCAGCGGTCTGCTGGGCAGCGATCAGGGCAGCGGAAATCTGGCGCTCCTGAGCGGAGAAGTCAGGGGCGGGAGCAGCCACGGGGGCGGCAGGAACGGCCTGGGCGGGGGCATCCTGAGCCTGGGCAAGCTGAGCCTGCGCATCGGCAAGCTGCTGCTCGGTAGCAGTCAGACGACCCTTAAGGTCGACGATCTTAGCGAGCATAGCGTCAACCTCAGAGGACAGCGTCTCCAAGAAGACGTCGACCTCAGCAGGATCGTAGCCACGCTTGGCCTCAGAGAAAGTCTGAGCCTGGATGTCTGCAGGGGTAATAGCCATAACAAGTCTCCTTTTTCATCGCCTCGGCGCTACACGCCCGACGTAAGTTACTAAGACAGTTCTACACGAGTATACCTATAAGAAGCTGCAGAACCAGCCTCTGCACCAACTGCAACGCAATAATCGCAACGACCGGCGAAAAATCGATACCGCCCATCGGCGGGATGAAACGACGGAACAGGTTGAGCCACGGACCGCACACGCTATCAAGCACCGCGGCAATATCCTGAAGCAAACCACCCTGCTTCATGGGAATCCACGTCATAAAGCAGTAGACGACAATGAGCGTGGAATAGAAGTTGAACAGCGTATTGACCAGCTGGACGATAGTGTAGATGTTGATGGGAATCTCCTCGTCTTGTCTTTACTTAAGGTAGCCGTCGGCACGAAGCTTCTTGAGATCGGAATCTTTGACCTCGCAACCGGCGGGCAGCACCATGAACACGCGGTCGCCCACCTCCTTGACCGTGGCACCCAGACCGCAGGCAAAGCCGTAAGAGAAGTCCAAGACGCGCTTGGCAACTTCGGTGCGTACGCCCACAAAAATCAGTGCGACAGGCTGCTTGGTGCGAACGCGGCGCACCACGGTCTCCACGTCGTCATAGCTCTCGGGGCGCAGGACATAGGCCGGCAGCTGCGGTGTGGCGTTGATGATATTGCTCGCATAGGCCGAGGCATCGCTCGGTGCAGGCGCAGGCGCAGCGGCGGCACGGGCGCGGGTGTTCTCGGCGTAGCTCGACGGCGTGTCATAGGCACCAGGACGATAACCGCTCGCAACACTGTCCTGCGAGCGCGAAGGCGGGTTATACGTCGTGGCATGGCGGGAGTCATCGCCGACCAGCTGCCCGGAGCGTGTATACACGGCAACCGACTCAGCTTCACCACGGCGCGTCTGACCAAGCAGGCCGTTGCTCGGCTCGTCTTGGGTGTAGAAGCCCTCGCCCGAAGCACCGCTGTAGCCGTTGCCCTGATAGCCATCGTCATAGCCATCATCGTAGCCGTAGTCGTCGTCCTGGCCATAACCCTGGTCGTAACCCTGCTGGCCGCCCAGGTGCATCTTATTTTTAATCTCGTCAAGGAAGCCCATGGTTGTGTCCTCTCGCGGTTTAGTGCAGGCGCCCCGATAATCAGTGCGCACTTCAGAGCCTTATTTTACTGCAAACTCCGGGCTAAATACTACCCTGCCCAGGCGAACGAGCGTAGAGCCCTCCTCAAGGGCAGGCTCAAAGTCTTCGCTCATGCCGCAGGAAAGCTCAGGCAGGTTCAAATCGGGATGCGCCGCCTCCAGCTCATCCCTCAGCTCACGAAGCCCCGCAAAGGTGCGGCGTGCCACATCCTTATTCCCCCGGGGCGCCATAGTCATAAGCCCCTGTACGCAAATTCCCTCAAGTTCCGCAAGCTCACCCGCGGCGGCGCGAATCTCATCGGGCGAAAAGCCTCCCTTCGACTCCTCACCACTCACATTGACCTCAATGAGCACACGCTGGGGGCCGGCGAGTTCGCCTGCCTCAATCTTGCGGGCAGCACGGCTCGAGATCGCCTGCGCCAGATGCAGCGAACCCACCGAGTGAATCAGCTCGGCTGAGCCCAGCACCGCATTGATCTTATTGGTCTGCAGGTTGCCGATCATATCGAAGCGCACCTCGGGCAGCTCCGGATGCTCCGCCAAACCTGTGAGCTTGCGAACCAGCTCCTGCGGGCGATTCTCGGCAAAATGGCGATACCCCGCCTGGATGGCGGCAACGGTCTCATCGACACCAACGGTCTTGGACACGGCAATGAGGCGCGCGGCGTCGTGGGGACGGCCCGCGCGATCGAGCGCCGCATAAAAACGTTCCAGAATCTGCTCGCGGCGAGCGCGCATCAAGTCCAAATAGTTATCCATTGCCAATCGCCTCCGCTGACAGCCAAACAAGTAGTCCCATGCTAACGCAAGAGCGCGGCCCCGCATGTGCAAGGCCGCGCTCACTTAGGTATTTACAATCTTTCGACGAACGGGGTTACTTACTCCTCGTCGTCCTCGCCATCGTCCTCATCCTCAAGATGATCGAGCAGGTAGCGAAGACCCTCGCTGACCTCGTTAACGGGCACCTTGGCAACGTAGCGTGCATCGACGGCGGGCCTCATGATAACACCCTCGCCCGAAGGAACGCGCATGCTCTCGAGCTCATCCTCATCAGTGCAGGCGATATCACCGGCAGTCATACGCTGTCCGGTCAACAGGAAGGTCAGACGGCAGGCGGCATCGATGGAAATCGAGGCGATGCGATCGAGATAGCGCGATACCATGATGGCGCGGCGCAGGTCGTCATAGTTGCTGTCGTCGTCCATAAAATCGCCCGTGTCCATGCGGTTAAAGGTGCGGAAGAACTTCTCGTAGGCGGCGTGCACTGGCTCGTCCTCGACGGCCAAGTTGCAGATGATGGACATGTCGTTGGTGACGAGCGCAGAAAGCGAAGAGCCCAGCACCTGGTAGACGGCCTCAGCCTCGGCCTCGACCGTGCCGACAAGCTCCTTGGGCAGCGAGATGTCGGCCTTGATCATATGACGCGTGGCGCGGCAAATCTGGCGAACCTTATCGGTCATGCGCTGCAGGTTAAAGTCGACGTAGATGATCGTCTGCAGCAAGCGGAAGTCGGAGGCGACCGGTGACTGCGTGGCAATCAGGTTGTAGCAGACGGCCTCCAGGTTGGCGCAGCGTGCGTCAATCGAAAGCGTACGCTTCTTGGTCTTGGTGGCGAGCTTGCGGTCGTCGGTCACATAGGCCTTCACGGCATCGTGGAGGGCCAGATCGACGGCCTCGTAGATGCTCAGCATCTCGTGACGGGCCTCGATGAGCTGACGGGAAAACAGTTTGCGCATGGTTCACTCCAATCAGTTGGGTGCGGTCATGCCGCCCGCACAGTGAATACGCACCGGACCAGATCCGATCGGCTTGGGACTAGTCGCACCGATCAGCCAAAGCGGCCGGTGATATAGTCTTCCGTCCGCGAGTCCACCGGGCTGGTGAAGATCGCGTCGGTTTGACCATACTCGATGAGCGTAGCGGGCTCGCCGGCAACTTCCTGCAAGAAGAACGCGGTGTAGTCACTGATACGAGCTGCCTGCTGCATTGAATGCGTGACGATGATAATCGTCATCTCGGGCGCCAGCTCGGCCATCAGATCCTCGACCTTAGAGACGGAAGTGGGGTCGATGGCGGAGCAGGGCTCGTCCATCAGGAGGACATCGGGTTGCACCGCAAGCACGCGCGCGATGCACAGACGCTGCTGCTGACCGCCCGAGAGCGCCAAACCATCCTTGTTGAGCTGATTGGATACCTCTTTCCAGAGGTTGGCGCGCTTGAGCGATTCTTCCACGATGTCATCGAGGTCGCTTTTGCTAGTCACGCCCTGCAGACGAGGGCCAAAGGCGACATTCTCGTAGATGGATTTGGGAAACGGGTTGGGCTGCTGAAAGATCATGCCCACGCGACGACGGAGATCGACCGGATCGACACCCTCGGCATAGATATCGTTGCCGTCGAGCGTCATGGTGCCCTCGACGCGCGTGCCCTCAATCAGGTCATTCATGCGGTTGATGCAGCGCAAAAACGTCGACTTGCCGCAGCCCGAAGGGCCAATGAAGGAGGTGATGGCGTTTTTGGCGATGTTGAGGTCAAGCCCCGTCAGCGCATGAAAGTCACCGTACCAAAAGTTGAAATCCTTGGCCGTAATGGCCGCTTGCTCCAACGCGGGAGCGGACTGATAAACGGACATGGGACTCCTTAACTAGCGACGCTTGCGCGACAGGAAGCGCGCAAACAGGTTGAAGGCCAAAATGATCACCATCAGCAAGAGCGCGGTGCCGTAGGCTGCGTTCATGTTGATGCCGTCGTTGGCAAGCAGGTACAGGTGAACGGTCATGGGACGACCGGAATCGAGCGGCGAAATAGGTAGATTGATGGCCTGGCCCATGGTGTAGAGCACCACGGCGGTCTCGCCGATGGCACGGCCGATGGCAAGGACGATGCCCGTGGCAATGCGGCCAAAGGCCGAAGGAAGCACGATCTTGGAGACGACCTGCCACTTGGTAGCGCCCAGGCCGTACGCGCCCCAACGGATATAGCGCGGAACGGCGCGAATGGCTTCTTCGGTGGTGCGCATGACGATGGGAAGCATCAAGAGCGCGAGCGCCAGAGCGGCCGAGACCATCGAAAGGCCCAGGCCCATAGCCTCGACAAACAAGGCGTAGCCAAACAGGCCCATAACGATGGAGGGCACCGAGGCCAAAGCGTCAGCAGCGTAGCGAATGAGCTCGACGACCTTGCCCTGCTTGGCGTACTCGGCCAGATAGACGGCTGCCAGCACAGCGATCGGCGTGCAGATAAGCATGGCGAGCGCCGTCACGTAGACGGTCGAGACGATCGTGGGCCAAATTCCGCCCTCGGCGTTGACGCCCTGGGGCCAACCGAAGATAAAGTCGAGCGAGATGTGTGGCAGGCCGTTGATGACCACGTAGGCGATGATAGCGACCAGCACCAGCGTGGTGATGTAGGCAGCGGCACGAAACACGCCAAGCATGATCTTGTTGGACAGGTCCTTGTTGATGCGGCCCTTCTTGCCGTGGGAAAGGGCACGCTTGATGCGCTCGCGCGACGAGGTCGTATCGACCGTCGTGTCAACGGAATCGGACATAGCCTACCCCCTCTTCTTCTTGGAAATCAGACGAACGATACCCACCAGCGTGGCGGAGATGATAAACAGGACCACACCCATGCCGAACAGCGCCGAGCGGTGCAGACCCGAGGAATAGCTCATGTCGAGCGCAATCTGGCTCGTGAGCGTCGAGATGGGGCTCGCAATGCTGTCGGGAATAACCGGGGCGTTACCTACGACCATGAGCACGGCCATGGTCTCGCCGATGGCACGGCCCATACCCAGCACGATGGCATCAACGATACCCAGCTTCGCGGCAGGTAGCACGACCTTATAGATGGTCTGCCACTTTGTGGCGCCCATGGCATACGATGCCTCGCGAATGCCCATGGGAATGGAATTGAGAGCATCGATGGTGAGCGTGGTGATGGTAGGGACGATCATGATGGCGAGCACAAACCACGCCGTCAGCGCACCAAAACCAAGGCCGCCGGTCAGTTGTGCGATAAACGGGCGGATGATGATCATGCCAAAGAAGCCGTAGATGATGGAGGGTATGCCCGCCAGCAGGTCAACGGCGGGGCTGATGAGCTTGCGCACGCGCTTGCTGGCAATCTCGACCAGGTAAACGGCCGTACCCACGCCCAGCGGCACGCCCATGGCGAGCGCACCGACGGTCACCAGACCCGAGCCAGCAAGCAGCGACAAGATGCCGTAGTGGCCCTCGGAAGGCGCCCACGTAAAGCTAAAGAAGTCAGCCAGACCGATGTCAGTAAAGACGGGCAGCGCCGAGTACGTGGTAAAGACAAAAATCAGGATGACGGTAACGACCGCCAAGAACGCGCAGGCAAAGAAGATCCACTGCAGCGCCTTCTCCTTGATATAGGTACTGCGCGATACGAGCGCCAGCTCGCGCTTCTTGGGCGTCTGAACATTCTGCTCAGTCTGGGAGTTTTCCTGTGCTTCCATGCTACTCACTCCCCTTCTCGTCGTTGGTGACGGGAATAAAGCCCGCCTCGCGAATCTGCTTGTCCATCTTTTCGGACGTCACATAGTCGATGTAATCCTGCGCCTGCTGCGAAGGCACACCCTTCACAAAGAAGTAAAGGTCGCGCGAGATGGGATAGCCGCCACTCGCGACCGTCTTCTCGGACGCCTCAACATGATTGACCGAGACGGCCTTGACCGAGGTCTTGGCGTTGAGGCTATCGACGAAGCCCAGCGAAATGTAGCCGATGGCCCCACGCGAACGAGATACCACGTCGCGCACCTGGCCCGTACCCGAAAGAACGGCCGAGCGGCGATCGAACGGCGTGCCATCCATCACGATGGTACGGAAGGCCTCGCGCGTACCGGACGCCTCGTCTCGGTTGATGACCTGAATCCTCAGGTCCTCGCCACCGACCTCTTTCCAATTGGTAATCTTGCCGGCGTAGATATCGCGGAGCTGCTCGGTCGAGAGGTTATCGACGGGGTTGTCGTCGTTCACGATGACCGCAATACCGTCGTGGGCAATGACAATGGGAGTCAGGCCCAGATCCTGTTCGTCGGCATTGAGTCCACGGGAGGAGCTGGCGATATCGGCCGTGCCGGCGCTGACGGCCTCGATCCCAGCGGAAGAACCCAAACCGGAAACGAGCACGTCGATGCCGGTCTCCTCCTTAAAGCCCTCGGCCGCAATCTCGGCGATAGGAAGGCAGGTCGTGGAGCCGGCCACGGTAATGGAAGAGCTAGAAGATCCCGAAGAACAGGCGCACAGCGTAAGCGTAAGCACAGCGGCGCTCAGGACCGATACGATCTTTCTCATAGCATCACGCCGATCGCAGCATGGCGCCCACAGGTGCCGTCCTCGTTACGGTAGGAATAAAAGCGGTCGTTCTGACGCACGGTCGAAAGCTGGGTATCCACGATATTATCCGCGTCGACACCGACATCTACCAGCGACTCGCGAATGGCAGCGGAAAGATCGAGCATGCGAGAGGTATTCGCATCGATGCAAGAGAACTCGGCGGCAAAGCGATCCATGAGTTCCTGGGATACCTCATATTCGTCACCCAAGATATGGGGGCCGATATAGGCGGAAACGTCGCTCGCATCGCAACCGGCAGCATCGCAAAGCGCCTGGCACGCCTTGGCGGAAATACGTGCAATCGTGCCCTTCCAACCGGAGTGCACCACGGCAAATCCGCCGGGGGCCACCAGCACCACGGGAACGCAGTCGGCAAAGCAGAGCAGCACGGGTACGTTATGCGCCGTACAGACGATGGCATCGCAGCCCTCGGCAATCTGCTCGCGGACGTCCTCAAGGTCATCGGCGCCGTTCGAGGTCACCGCAACGATATGGTCACCATGGA
>DBFCNY010000016.1:0-2654 GCA_048298285.1 Collinsella sp. | reverse complement strand
GCGCTAGTATGATGGGCTAGTAGTTTTCCAGCAATCATCCAACACATCAGGAGTTGAGTTGTTTTCTTTGATGGATATGTTCTTCGGTAGCTATGCGGGCGATCTTGCCATCGACCTCGGCACCGCCAACACGCTTGTCTCCGTGCGCGGCAAGGGCATCGTCATTCGCGAGCCCTCCGTTGTCGCCATCGACAAGAACGATGAGCGCATCCTGGCTGTCGGTATCGAGGCAAAGCGCATGCTCGGCCGTACGCCCGGTAACATTGTGGCCGTGCGTCCCCTTAAGGACGGCGTTATCGCCGACTTCGACGTTACCGAGGCTATGCTTCGCTATTTTATCGACAAGGCGTCCGAGAAGCGCTATCCGTGGACCCCGCGTCCGCGCGTTGTCGTCTGTGTCCCCTCCGGCGTCACGTCGGTCGAGAAGCGCGCCGTTTTTGAGGCTACGATCCAGGCCGGTGCCCGCCAGGCATACCTGATCGAGGAACCCATGGCCGCTGCCATCGGCGCCGACTTGCCTGTCGAGGAGCCCACCGGCTCCATGGTCATCGATATCGGTGGCGGTACCACCGAGGTCGCCGTTATCGCCATGGGCGGTATCGTCGTGTCGCAGTCCATCCGCATTGCCGGTGACGAGTTTGACCAGGCCATCCTTACCCACGTTCGCGATGCCTATAACCTGGCTATCGGCGAGCGCACGGCCGAGGACATCAAGATCAAGGTCGGTTCTGCCGTGCCGCTCAAGGATGAGCTCGACGTCGAGGTCAATGGCCGCGACGTTATTACGGGTCTGCCCAAGACCGTGCGCATCGAGAGCGAGGAGATTCGTCGCGCGCTCAACAAGCCGCTCGACGAGATGGCCAAGGCCGTCAAGGACGCCCTCGACGCCACGCCGCCCGATCTTGCCTCGGATCTTATGTACTACGGCATCCTGTTGACCGGCGGCGGTGCGCTGCTGCGTGGTCTTGACGTGCGCTTGCGCGACGAGACCGGCGTTTCGGTCAATGTTAGCCCTACGGCGCTCGACAACGTCGTCAACGGCTGCGCCCGCGTGCTCGAGGCCAACGCGTTTGACGGTGGCTTCGTCCAGACCAATGCTTAATTTCCAAAAGGTGGATTCCATTTGGCACGATCTTCGGGTTTCTCTTCAAATCTGAATACCAAGCGACAATCAACGGGTATGCGCCCGTTGATTGTTTTCAGCGTGATTTCGGTGCTGCTGCTCACGTTTTACATTCGCGAGGGCGAGGCGGGGCCGATTCATGCCGTGCGTTCGGGCGTGACGACGATTACCTCGCCGGTGCGTTTTGTGGGCTCGGCTGTGGCTGCGCCCTTCAACGCAATCGGAAACGTGTTCTCAAACCTTACGGCTTCGCAAGACACCCTCGACGAGCTTAAGAAGCAAAACGAGGTGCTGACATCTAAGGTCGCCGAGCTTTCCGAGGCCCAAAAGACTGCCGAGCGCCTGGAGGGTCTGGTCGGGCTGCAATCGACCTACAACCTTAAGTCGACCGCGGCTCGCATTGTCGGCGCGTCGGGCGATGCCTGGACCTCGACCGTTACCATCGACAAGGGCTCTGCCGACGGTCTTACCATCAACATGCCCGTGACGAGTTCTGCCGGTGTCATCGGTCAGATTATCGAGGTTTCGGCCAAGACCTCCACCGTCCGCCTGATTAGTGATGAGAACTCGGGCGTGTCCGCCATGGTGCAGGATACGCGCGCTCAGGGCATGCTGCAGGGGCAGCCCGACGGTACCCTGCGCCTGGAGCACGTGAGTGTCGACTCCGACGTGAAGGTGGGCGACATCATCGTGACCTCGGGCATCGGCGGCGTGTTCCCCAAGGGCCTGCCGCTCGGTACGGTCTCGTCGGTGGAGAAGTCTGCCAACGATGTGTACTACACCATCGTCGTGCGCGCCCAGACAACGGCCGAAAACAACGAGGAAGTGCTGGTCATCACCTCGCTGACCGATGAGCAGTCGGCTTCGGACGAGGATGTGAGCAGCGCCAACAGTACGCCGCAGGGCACCTCGCGCGATGCGGCCACCAAGTCCAAAGACGAAAGCTCGGATGAAAACTCCGATGCGTCCGACACGACCGACTCGGGCTCGAGCGAATAGGGAGGCATGTCCATGGATCTACTCGAACAGGGGACTGGCTCCCGCACGTTTGCGATTGCCGCCATTGTCTGCGTCCTGCTGCAGGCGGGCTTGGCGCCGCAGATCTCCATCGCGGGCGGTCGCGTCAACTTTATGATTATCCTGGTGTGCCTGAGTGTGTTTTCGGGCGATCCCACGCGGGCCGTCATCTGCGGTTTTTGCAGCGGCCTGTTCTACGACCTGTCGGCAGCCGTGCCGGTGGGCGTGATGTCGCTGTTGCTGACAGTGGGCAGCTTTGCCCTGACACACAGTGCCGCCGGTCAGACGGGTGGCACCCCGAGCGCTCGCGGCATCACTGTGGGCGCCTTTGCGCTTGCCATTAACGTGATCTACAGCATTATCTTGCTGTTTATGGGTCTGGAATCGAGTTTTGTCGTGGCGATCTTTGGACACGCCCTGCCGTCCTCGATTCTGACCGGCCTGGTCGCCGTTCCTTTTTTGATGTCCGGTGTCGCGCCGCAGTCTGGCTATGGGTTCTCCGCGCGCGGTGGGC
>DBFCNY010000015.1:0-7575 GCA_048298285.1 Collinsella sp. | reverse complement strand
CTATTCAGTCAAATGGTCTGCCACCCGAGGGCGCCTTCGCTGTTGTGGAGGCGCCCTTTTTTGCAAGTGAGTAGACTTTTTGGCTTAGTCTGACCACGCCGGAACATGCCAGGTAAGCTACCTGCGGTTTTGATGGCGTCAAAGGCGGGTCTGGTTGAGTTTTGCCAAAAAGTCTACTCACTTGACGTTCGCGGCGTGTGGGCGGGTGCTTTTTCGTGCACGCGAGGTATCAAAAAGTGTCAGGAGCGCACCGTCTGCCGATATGCGGGAGCGAAAAGAAGTGTCGACCTGCGCCGTTGCCGTTGAGCGACGTGCCGTTTATAGAGATACTGAGCCTATGACAAACAGCGTGTGAAAGGATCGATGTATGGCTTTCCGTAAAGACTTCCTGTGGGGCGGCGCGACGGCTGCCAACCAGTGCGAGGGTGCCTACGACGTGGACGGTCGCGGCTTGGCTAACGTGGACGTGGCGCCGCACGGCGCTGAGCGCTACGCGGTGGTCTCCGGCCAGCGTAAGATGCTCGACTTCGAGGATGGCTACTACTATCCCGCGCAGACCGGCATCGATTTCTACCATCACTACAAGGAGGACATCGCTCTCTTTGCCGAGATGGGCTTTAAGACCTTCCGTATGAGCCTGGCTTGGACCCGCATCTTCCCCAACGGCGACGAGACCGAGCCCAACGAGGCTGGCCTGGCCTTCTACGAGGATGTGTTCCGCGAGTGCCAGGCGCACGGCATCGAGCCGCTCGTGACTATCACGCACTTCGACTGCCCGATTCATCTCATCAAGGAGTACGGCGGCTGGCGCAACCGCAAGCTCATCGACTTCTACAAGAATCTCGCGACCACGATCTTTACCCGCTACAAGGGCCTGGTGAAGTACTGGCTCACCTTTAACGAGATCAATATGATCTTGCACCTGCCGTTTATGGGTGCCGGCCTGGTCTTTGAGGAGGGCGAGAACAAGGAGGCCGTCGAGTACCTGGCCGCCCACAACGAGCTCGTCGCCAGCGCTTGGGCAACCAAGATTGCTTATGAGATCGACCCCGAGATCAAGATCGGCTGCATGCTCGCCGCAGGTAGCTACTACCCCTACAGCTGCCGTCCGGGCGATGTACGCCAGGCGCAGCTCGATAACCAGGACAACTACTTCTTCGTCGACGTCCAGAGCCGCGGCTACTATCCGGCCTATGCCGTCAAGAAGCTCGAGCGTCTAGGCATCGATGTGGGCATGACCGACGAGGACCGCGAGATCCTGGCCGCTAACACCGTCGACTTCATCAGCTTTAGCTATTACAGCACCCGTTGCTCCGCCAGTGCCGATAACCCCGATGTCGAGCGCACCCAGGGCAACGCCTTTGCCGGTGCCAAGAATCCCTACCTGCAGGAGAGCCAGTGGGGCTGGGCCATCGATCCGCTGGGCTTCCGCATCACCCTTAACGACCTGTACGACCGTTATCAGAAGCCGCTGTTTGTGGTCGAGAACGGTCTGGGCGCCAAGGATGTTGTCGAGGAGGATGGCTCCATCAACGACGACTACCGTATCGACTATTTGCGCCAGCACATCGCCGCGATGCGCGACGCGGTGACCGAGGACGGCGTTGACCTGCTGGGCTACACCACCTGGGGCCCGATCGACCTGGTGTCTGCCGGCACGGGCGAGATGTCCAAGCGCTACGGCTTTATCTACGTCGATCGCGACGATGCAGGCAACGGCACCCTCAAGCGCTCCAAGAAGAAGAGCTTCGACTGGTACAAGAAGGTTATTGCTTCTAATGGTGAGGACCTTTCCTAAGGAAGCTGAGACACTCAACTTCATAGCCTCCTAACCAAGGCGCCCGGCGAGTATGTGCTCGCCGGGCGCCTTGCCGTCTGCGGATTTTGGGACATGCGGCCCGCTTTTTCGGCCCATCTGTCGGTACACTAAAGGGACTATGGGTACCCGCGAGCGACATATCGGCCACGCGGCCGCCCGGACCGCGCCGGTTGCGGATCCCAGGGGTGGCAGGCTCTTCGCCATGCCGCGATTCCTTGTTGGCATAACACATCAGGTGTACCGTCACCGCGTCTTTGCTATCGCCGGCGCCATCACCGCGCTGTTCCTCATGCTTTTGGCAGTCTTGCCGGCGCTGTTCGCCTTCGACCCCAAACTTTCTAACGCCGTGCCCGCCTATAGCGAGGTGTCCGAAGAGGTCGTGGATGCGCTCGTCCATTCGAGCTCTCTGCCGCTGCTTGTCGCCGCAATTGTATTTTCGATCTGGGGCGTATCGGTCTATCTGCGCTGTTTGGACTATGTGCTGCGTCGGCGCCTTGTGGCCATCGCCGCCATCTGCGCCCTATGGATGATCGAGGTCATTCTCAAGTACAAGTCGTTCACGCCGTTCTATGCCACCGTGCTGTGGTACCTGTACTACGTGCCCATGACGCTTATTCCGCTGCTCTATCAGCTCTGCGGCCTGCGCCTTGCGGGCCTGGAGCAACACCGCCTGGGTCGCCGCTACTGCGCTGCGCTGTGGATTGCGGCCATCCTGCTTATCGGATTTGTGCTCACCAACGATTTTCACCAGCAGGTCTTCCACTTTGACCGTACAAGCGACACCTGGAGCAACGATTACACGTACGGCTGGGGTTATTTCGCCGTCCTCGTGTGGACGGCCTTTGACTTCGTGGCCTTTTTTATCCTGGTTGGTCGGTCCTCGTCCTTTCGCATCCAGCGTTTCTCGGGCACGGCGGCGCTCGTACTGCTGGGTGGCGCATTCTTTGCCATCTCGTATGCGTTGCGTGTGCCCTGGGCATGGAGGCTCAATTTTTCGCTCGTCTATTGCATCCTGTGCGTGGTGGCGATGGAAATCTGTCTCGATTGCGGTGTCATTCCGTCGTATCACGACATCGCCGGCATCTTCGACACCTTGCCGCTCGACCTCAAAGTTCTAACGCGCGACCTGCAGGAGGTCTATGCCACGCCGGTGTCAAAGCCAATGCCGGTAGGCGTGCGTGAGGAGTTGCGGACCCAGGAGCACGGCCGCGCCCATGCCTTTGCCGTGGCGTCCGATCCCGATGTGATGTACCGTGCCTTTCCACTGCTGGGCGGATCGGCCCTGCTTGCCCAAGACGTGTCGGAGCTCAACGAGCTTAACCGTGAACTGGCACATCGTCGCATGGAGCTGCAGCGTCAAAACGAGCTACTCGCCGCCGACTACGACCTTAAGACGCATTTGGCAGATCAAGAGGCCGAGACCTTGCTGGTCCAAGACGTGGACCAGGCGCTTGCCCGCGCACTCGAAGGGATGTACGACCTGCTGAGCTCGCTGCCGCCGTTGACCGATGAAGTATCTTCGCACGAGCGCTACCGCATGCTGCAGCGCGCCAAGATGCTCGTCGCCTATTGCAAGCGCAAGGGGTCGCTCACGTTGGCGCAGCACGGGGAGAGCGGTTTTGACCGCGACCGTATTCAGCTCATTGCCAACGAGCTCGCAAGCGACCTGCGCACCATCGATATCGATTGCGCCTCGATTATCGCCATACGGCGCCCGATGCACGCCAGTACGGTAAGCGCCCTGTACGACTGCGTGTATGACTTTGCGTTTTTTGCCTACACCACCGATCATCCGGCGCTTATGTATCACCTGAGTGACCATGATCGGTGCAGCGTCGAGTTGCGTGCCACGCTTTTCTCCAACGACGAGGAGGATCTTTCGCAGACACCCGCTGCGCAAGAGCTCGAAAGCGCTTTGCAAGGGCGCAACGTGGCATACCGCCTTGAGGGCGAGCCCGGCCAGCTGCGCATGATCGTCTTGATGCCGAGGGCGGGTGAGTGACGATGCAGATTTCGCTCATTCTTCCCCAAATCGTTGCGCTCGATGTTGTCTTTGCCCTGGCTGCGTGTCTGCAGACGATCCACGTCCCGCTCATCGCATCGCGCCGCTCGTCCTATAACCGTAAGGTGATTTGCGCCTACGAGGCGAGCCTCGTGCTTCACCTGGTGGTTTCGGCGCTTATCCTGTTCGCGTCGTCTGGCTCGTATCTGGTGGCGCCGCTTGACGTTTGCGCCAGGGCAATGGGCGGAGTGCTGTGGCTCAATGCCGCAATCTTTGCCTATGGCGTGGTGCTTATGGTGCACTATCGTCGCCCCGTCATGCTGGTCGAGCTGCTGCTTGTTGTCACCGTTACACCGCCGGTGGTTTTTGCCATGGGCTCGGCGTGGACCGTTGTCCTTATCGCAGAGGGAGCGTTCTTCCTGTTCCGTTCCATCGCGGCGCTCTTGATGGACGTCCGTAACCGCCAGGAGGATATCACCGCGTTCTCGACGATCGAGACCATCAACGTGATTCCCGTGGGCATCCTGTATCTGGACCCGAGGGGCCGTCCGCTGCTCATGAACCGCTGCATGCGCAAAAACCTGGTGGAACTTCATATGCCCACCGATCTAGGTGACATGAGCGACACATGGAACGACTTGCGCAAACTTAGCATGCAAATGCCCGAAAGCAGTAGGAACCGTGTGCGGATTAACTTGGATCGTTTTGGTGATGCTCGCGCGGTGATCGAGATTTCTCCCGCCGAGATTCGCCTATTTGTGCACGACGAGGTTATGGTTTCGGGCCGCCTCTTTGAGCGCATTATCGGACTGGACGTGACGGAATACGCACACGCCTACGACCGCTTGGCGCAAGCAAACCACCTACTTGAGCTTGCGGGCCAAGAGCTCCAGTCCCAGATTGAAGAAGTCAAAAAAGTTGCTGACAATGCGGCCTATCTGCGTATGCGCGCTCGCGTGCACGACGTGATCGGGCAGCGCCTGTCCATCCTCCATCGTTATCTGGAGGAGGGGCGCCTGGATGACGAGTCGCTCGAGCAGATCGACCCACTGCTGCGCTCAATCGCTGCCGATCTGCGCAGCGGGGGCGACACCGAACCGGCAGAGCAACTGGGTGATATCGTCCATGCCTTTGGCCTGGTAAGCGTGCAGATCGATGTGGAGGGCGAGCTGCCAAGCGACGCGCGCGTCGCCGCAGCCTTTCTGCAGATTATCCGCGAGGCCTCGACCAATGCCACCAAGCATGCACAGGCCCATCAGGTCCATGTGCGCCTGCGGCAGGAGACGTCGGAAAACGGCGCTGTTGCGCGGATGGCCGTGTCTAACGACGGCGCGCCTGCACCCGTATCGTATCGCGAGGGAACGGGTATCCCAGGTATGAGGCATGTCGCACAGAATCTGGGCGGCAGCCTGGAAGTCCACACCGCCCCGCCCTTCACGCTTACGGTGTCCATCCCGCTTGCCTCCAACGCCACGGTCCAAAGGAGAAGTTCATGATCCGCGTCCTTATAGTCGAAGACCAGGCCATCCTGCGCGAGAGCCTGGCGCGCTCCGTTGGCGACCAGCCCGATATGACCGTTGTTTCCGCCATTGCCGATGCTTCCGAGGCCTTGGGTGTCGCGCTCAAGGAGCGCCCGGACATGATACTGATGGACGTATGCACCGAGCATGATTCCAACGGCATCGTGGCGGCGGCGCGCATCAAGGAGCAGCTGCCCGAGTGCCGCATCATTATCATGACCGGCATGCCCGAGATTACCTTTGTCGATCAGGCCCGCGAGGCGGGCGTCGACAGCTTTGTGTACAAGAACGTCGGTATCGACGAGCTGTTCGCCGTGATGCGCTCCACGCTGGCGGGCTATTGCACGTTTCCCAAGCCGCCCGAAAGTATTTTTTCGGGTACGGCGGCACTCGACGATGTCGAGCTGTCGATTTTGCGCCTTGCCTGCGAGGGCAAAAGCCGCCGCGAGATCGCGGCCGAGCTGTTTATGAGTGAGGGCACCATCAAGCGTCGCATCTCGGAGATCCTGAGCAAGACCGGCTACGACAACATCATGCGCTTGGCCGTGCGCGCAGTAACGGAGGGCAGCATCGTTCCCAACATGGAGCGCTAGCGCTCGTTACGCATCGGCATAAAAACGACGGGGCCGCAGGATCAACTCCTGCGGCCCCGCCTGACATGTGCGCGGATGTATCCGCCAATCCGCGGCCGTCGATGTCTGCCGTTACGCGATGGTCGCGGTGTAGGAAGCGACGTCCTCGTAGGAATCGGTCAGGTAGGCATCGATGCCGATGGTCGTGTTGACGAGGTCGTCAAGGCTATCGAGTGTGCCGTTCGAGAAGGTGAACTCTTCGGTGGCGTTGGTGCCGGGCATCAGGTGGGCCGAGAACCAGGCTTCCTTCATGGTGCCGTTGACGTTGGTCTTGCCGGTGGGGGCGTAGAAGGTCAGGTCCTTGTCGCTCTTGTTGACGATGTTGACGACAAAGCCGATGTCGCCCCAGTCGTCCTGGAACTTCTCGGTGATGGTGATGGTGCACAGGTCGTCATCGGCGACGGTGACGGCGGGGGAGATTTCGACGCTCTGGACATCGTCGTCTTCGACGGCCTCATCGATCTCCTCTTCCTTCTCGGCCGCCTCGCGATCCTTCTTCACCGTACCGGACAGGTCCTTGTCGGACTTGGTGAAGATGAGCTTGTCGCCGTCCACCTCCAGGACGAGCTTGTCGTCCTTGAGCTTCAGATCGTGCGACTCATCTTCGGCGGTGATCGTTACGGTGGTGGCGTCCTTGGCTTCCCATTTCAGGTCGGCGACCTCAAGGAACATATCGAGGACGCCTGTGCCGTCCTCGTCGAGGATCAGGACGCAGTTGAGGCCCCACTCCTTGAGCATATCCATGTACTCATCGGTGAGCTCTTCGCCATCCAAGGTTCCACCCGAGTACTGCCAGCTGCCGACGAAGTTGGCCTTGGGGTCTTTGCCGCCGCCGCTGCAGCCCGTCAGGGCAAAGGCGAGCGCCAGGACGCATGTCAGAAATGCGAGTACGGACTTTTTGAACGTTGTCTTCATGGTGTCCTCCTTCATCGAACGAAACCCATAGAAGCAAATGCGGGGGTGGCGAATCCCCCGCCAATTACCAGATAGAGGGGCTAGGGCCGGGGCGTTCCGCAGTTGCTGCAGAACTTGCCGCCGTTTTCGCTGCCGCAGTTGGGGCAGAACCACTTTGCCGGTGCCGGGGCGGGTGCGGGACTGCCGCACTCGGAGCAGAACTTGCCGGTGTTGGTGGCGCCGCAGCTGCAAGTCCACGTGCCGGCCGCAGGTGCGGCGGCGGGAGCCGGTGCGGGGGCGGGAGCCGGAGCCGGCTGCGGGGCGGCCTGCTGCTGTGCCTGGCCGGCGGCGAACAGCTGGCTGGCGTTCATGCCGCCCATGCCACCTGCCATGCCCATGCCCATAAAGCCTGCCATCGCGCCGTTGGGGTTGGCGGCTGCCGCGCGCATCGCATCGCTCTGGGCGCTGGCGATGTTGGCTGCCGCCATGGTGGGATCGCGCATGACCGCGGCTTTCTGCAGGTCCTTGATCATCTGCTCGTCTTCTTGCGAGGCGGCGATGGAGTTGACGCCAAAGCTTACGATCTCAACGCCGCGCAGGTCACGCCAGTCGGCAGAGAGGACCTCGTTGAGCGCGCGGGCGAGCTCGGTGGTGTGACCGGGGATGGCGCTGTAACGGATGCCCATCTCCGAGATCTTGGCAAAGGCG
>DBFCNY010000014.1:0-4794 GCA_048298285.1 Collinsella sp. | reverse complement strand
GTGCGCCGGCTTGCGCCGGCGCTTAATAAGGGGTTTAGTTGGTTGCCATCTTTTTTGCAGCCTGCTCTACGTAGCTGGCCATCTCATCGACGTCGCAGACGTCTTCGAAACGGACGGGTTTGGATTCGAGTTCGGCGAGCTGGGCTGGGGCGACCGTGTTGGTTGCCTGCTCGAGCACGCGCATGGCCTCAAAGTCGTCCTTGGGAACGTCGAGGCCCAGGGCGTCGCAGCAGGCGCGCGGGAACTTGTAGGGGCTGGCGGTCGAAAGCAGCACGCGGGCCTTGGCGCCCTCGGCGGGGGCGACCTTTTCAAAGACGTGATAGCCGCAAGCGGTGTGCGGGTCGATCACATAGCCGTTTGCATCCCAGCAGTTCTTGATAGCAGCGCGGACCTCGTCCTCGCTGGCCCAGCCGCAGCCAAACACACTCTGGATCTTGGCCAGCAGCTCGGCGGGCACCTCATAGCGACCAGTCTGTGCCAGCTGCTCCATAAGGCCGGCAACGAGTTCGCAGTCGCCATCGGACAGGAAGTACAGCATGCGCTCCAGGTTAGAGCTGATGAGGATGTCCATCGACGGCGAGATGGTCGTGAAGAACGGACGGTTGCGGTCGTAGACGCCGGTGGTCAGGAAGTCAGCGAGCACGTTGTTCTTGTCGCTCGCGACGATGAGCTTGGCGACGGGCAGACCCATGCACTTGGCATAGTAGCCGGCCAGGATATCGCCAAAGTTGCCGGTCGGTACGCAGAACTCCACGGAGTCGCCGGCCTCGATGGCGCCGGCGCGCAGCAGCTGCGCATAGGCGGCAAAGTAGTAGACGACTTGCGGCACCAGGCGACCGACGTTGATCGAGTTGGCGCTTGAAAGCACCGTGCCGGCGGACTCAAGACGCTCGGCAAGCTCCTTATCGGCAAAGATGCGCTTGACGGCGCTCTGGGCATCATCGAAGTTGCCGCGGATGCCGCAGACGGCGACGTTGTCGCCCTCTTGCGTGGACATCTGCAGGTTCTGGACGCGGCTGACTTTGCCTTCGGGATAAAAGACGGTAATACCCGTGCCCGGAGCGTTGGCAAAACCGGCGAGTGCGGCCTTGCCGGTGTCGCCCGACGTGGCGGTGACGATCATGATGCGCTCGGCGCCGCCGTCCTTGGCGGAAGTGCGGGCCATCAGGCGGGGGAGCATCTGCAGGGCGACGTCCTTAAAGGCACTCGTGGGGCCGCCAAAGAGCTCCATCACATAGGTCTGAGGGGCGTCAGCGCCCGGCGCAGCGTCGAGTTTAACGAGCGGCGTAACCTCTTCACTCGCGAACGTGCCGCGGTATGCCTCGTCGACACACGCCGAAATTTCTTCGGCCGTGTAATCATTCAGTAACATTCCCAACACATCTTGAGCGATTTCAAAGTACGATTTATCTGCAAGCGAGCTGATATCGACCTGCTGGGTGCCGAGCTCGTCCGAGACAAACAGACCCCCGTCGGGAGCGATGCCGATACGGATTGCCACCTTACTTGAGCACGATAAAGTGCGTCCTCGTGTACTATGATAAGTTCCCATATAACACTGCTCCTCGGATGCCTTGGTCCCAATCGGTGAAACCATGGTATCAGAGCGTGCAAAATAGGTTCGCAGAGGCTTTTTAGAAAGGTAACCTCCAGCCCATGATTAAGATTGCCAAGTTTGGCGGCTCGTCGGTCGCCGACGCCGAACACTTCAAGAAGATCAAGGCCATCGTCGATGCCGACCCGGCTCGCCGTTTTGTGGTGGTTTCCGCCTGCGGTCGCCGTTTTAAGGGTGACACCAAGGTGACCGACCTGCTCTATCTGGTCAATGCGCACGTTAAGTACCACGTGTCGTGTGAGGAGCTGCTTGAGGACATTGGCCAGCGCTATTTTGATATCGCTGACGAGCTGGAGCTCACCTATCCCATCCGTGAGGAGTTCGCGGCCTTTGCCGAGCGCGCCCGCTCGGGCGGTTACTCCACCGAGGAGCTCGTGAGCCGCGGTGAGTACTTC
This sequence comes from Collinsella sp., assembly GCA_048298285.1. Classification (GTDB taxonomy): domain Bacteria; phylum Actinomycetota; class Coriobacteriia; order Coriobacteriales; family Coriobacteriaceae; genus Collinsella. The sequence goes on along the minus strand of DBFCNY010000014.1, from coordinate 2,784 downwards.
ACCGCTCGCCTGATGGCCGAGTACCTGGGCCTGCCGTTCCTGGATGCCGCGACGGTCGTTGCGTTCCATCACGACGGTACGCTCAGCATGAACCGCACCTCCGAGCTGGTGCAGGAGTACGGTCAGCAGGGCGGCTTTGTTATGCCCGGTTTCTACGGCGCGACGCGTGAGGGCCAGATCAAGCTGCTCGATCGTGGCGGCGGCGATATCTCGGGCTCGATTTTGGCTAAGTGCCTGGGCGCCGACCTATACGAGAACTGGACCGACGTCTCGGGTTTCTATTCTGCGGATCCGCGTATTGTTCCGGAGGCTCAGCCCATTGCGCGCGTTACCTACGAGGAGCTGCGCGAGCTTTCGTACATGGGCGCAAGCGTCCTGCACGAGGAAGCCGTGTTCCCCGTGCGCGAGGCAGGCATTCCGCTGGTCATCAAGAACACCAATGCGCCGCAGGACCCCGGCACCATCATTAGCGAGACGGCTGATGAAGGCGAGGCGGAGCCCATCATTACCGGCGTGACCGGCAAGCGCGGTTTTGTCGCCATCAACGTCGCCCGCGACCGCACCAAGCCCCGCGTCGGCTTTATGCGCCGTGCGCTTTCGGTGTTCGAGCGCTATGACGTTTCCGTCGAGCACATGCCCACCGGTGTCGACCGCTTTGGCGCCGTGGTGCAGGAGCAGGATGTGCACGATTCGCTGTACTCACTCGTGGGCGACATCCAGCAGGAGGTCGAACCGCTCGAGATCGAGGTTGTCGAGGGCTTGGCGCTCATCGCTACCGTCGGCCGCAACCTGCGCGGTCGTGCAGGTATCTCGGGCCATCTGTTTGGCATGCTCGGCCAGGCCGGCGTGAGCGTGCGTATGATTTCGCAGAGCTGTGACGAGATCAACATCATTATCGGTGTCGAGGAGAAGGACTTCGACCTAGCGATTCGGACCATTTACCGTGCCTTCTCCGATGAGAACGGCATTGTGAAGGTCTCCGACCTGGAGGCTCCCGCGCCGGTCGATCCCGCTCTGGCCGCGCTCAAAAAGTAGCGACTGCTCGGTAGATTTTTGGGTCATGTCTCAAAAAACTAAGGCGGGGCGTTTCGTTTCGGTTTCGTTTCGACGGGGCGGGTTTCGTGTCCGCCCCGTTCTTGTATACACTGGCAACAATATTCGGCCTGCTTGGCGTGCGGGCGATAGCCACAACCTTTAAAGGGGGAAGCATGAAACAGTACACGGTTGCTATTTTGGGCGCCACGGGAGCCGTGGGCACCCAGATGCTCGAGTGCCTCAACGAGCAGGAGTTTCCGGTCGGTAAGCTCAAGCTGCTAGCGAGCGCGCGCTCTGCAGGCAAGACCGTTGAGTTCCGCGGCGAGCAGGTTGTGATTGAGGAGGCTTGCCCCGAGGCCTTTGAGGGCTGCGACATCGTACTCGGCGCCGCCGGCGACGATATCGCCAAGGAGCTGCTGCCTGAGGCCGTCAAGCGCGGCGCCGTCGTAGTCGATAACAGCCACGCCTTCCGCATGGATCCCGAGGTGCCGCTGGTCGTGCCCGAGATCAATGCCGACGATATCAAGTGGCATCACGGCCTTATCGCCAACCCCAACTGCGCGACCATTATCGGCCTGGTTCCCACGTGGCCGCTACATCAGCTCGCTGGCGTGAAGCGCATGATCGTCTCGACGTACCAGGCGGCTTCGGGTGCTGGCGCTCCCGGTATGGCCGAGCTCGAGGCTCAGCTGGCCGCCCTGGGCCGTGGCGAGGAGATTCCCGAGCCGCGCGCGTTTGCCGCCCAGCTCGCGAGCAACCTGATTCCGCAGATTGGCGGCGTCAAGGAGGAGGGCTTTACCTCCGAGGAGATGAAGCTGCAGAACGAGGGCCGTAAGATCATGCACCTGCCCGAGTTGCGCGTGAACTGCACCTGCGTGCGCGTGCCCGTGCTGCGTTCGCACTCCGAGAGCATTACGCTCGAGTTTGAGCGCGACATTACGGTTGATGAGGCCCGCGCTGCGCTGGCTGCCGCTCCGGGCGTCAAGCTGGTCGACGATATGGCTGCCGAGGATGCGCACGATCGCTTCCCCATGCCGATGGACACGTCCGACCAGGACCTGATTTGGGTCGGCCGCGTGCGTCGCGACATCTCGAACCCCGAGGCCGCGCGCGGCATCACCTTCTGGTGCTGCGGCGACCAAATCCGTAAGGGCGCGGCAACCAACGCCGTCCAGATCGCCAAGCTGCTCTGCGAGTAGCGGTGGACCTGTCCGGCGGGGGCCGGGCTTAGTTTTCAGAACGTCCTCGACCATGTGTGGCGCCTTGTTCTGCTCCTTCGGAGCCGCGGACAAGGCGCCACACTGGTCTGCGGAGTGTTCTGAAAACTAAGCCCGGCCCCCGCCTGTGGTGACGCTGCTGCAAGCGGTCTGCGATGGGGCCGTTGTTGGTTGGGGCCGCTGGGCTGATGTGGGGGCGCGTGGTTGCTGCGCGCCCTGGTCCCGGCGGCGGCCTCGGCGCTTCGCGCCTGCCGCCTTGGGGGACTGCGGGGCCGTGACGGCAGCCGCGGCGCTGTCGCGCCTGCTGCCTGGGGTGACTGCGGGGTTGGTACGAATCGGGGTCTAATACTTTCCCGAGAAGTGAACGACCTTATTTGGACCCCCGAAGCATTGGCATATTTTGACCGCTATTTCCTGCACTGATAATTGTTCTCGGGGGAAGCGGGCACTGCGGGGCGCGGCAACGGCGCGCGATTTCCGCGTCGCAGCGCTACCCTGATGCTGAATGCCGGGACGATGACCCACTGACCTG
>DBFCNY010000013.1:0-18100 GCA_048298285.1 Collinsella sp. | reverse complement strand
TCCCACACGTTGTCCCAGATTCCCTGGGCTCCGTAGGTATAGCCGGCGCCGCCGGCCTGCATGCAGATATACGCCACGCGGCGCAGCATGTCTGCGGTGCACAGGCGCGTACCCATCTCCTCGAGCGTCGAGCAAAACTCGTAGAGCGCCTCGCCCTCAACGAAGGGCTTGTCGTCATGAGCTGCCAGATAGTCAAAGTAGTCGCTTGCCTTGATGAGGTAATCGCCGTGACCGGCCTGGTTGAGCGTAAAGTCCATCCAGGGTTCATCCTGGTAGTAATCGGCAAAGGGACGCTCGTTGGTATAGTGCGCCGTCGCCAGATGACCATAGCCGTCGCGTGCCTCAATCTCCAAGGCGACCTCACGCCAGCCGTCAAGCATGGCGGCTCGACCTTCTTTGCGGTATCCGGCAACCTCGCCGGCAAGCGTCCACACCATCGGATATGCACCGTAGCGCGCCACCAGGTAGCGGGCGAGGTGCTTTTGGTGTTCCACGGCATGCTCGCCGAGAATGGCAAACGCCCACGCTTGCCCAAGTGCGTTCACTAAGCCCGCATCGGCAATATAGGCCATGCGGCGGTCGAGCTCCCGCTGGTAGAAGGCCACATTAGGCACATCTTCCACGCCCTTGGCCATGCCACCGTCAATCCAATAGCGATCTCCTGCGCCCATGTCAGAGCGCAGGTTGGTCTGATAGACGGTAAAGCCCTGCTCGGCACGTAGGTCGACCATACCGCGAAATTGGCTCGTCATGCCGGGGTGGTTCGACGCATCCCAGCTCTCACGGTAGGCAAACTCCCAATGGGTATCGCCCAGCCAAAAGAACGGCGTACCATCTGAATAGGCAAACATGCGCGAATCGTCTGCAACGCGGATAAAACCGTGGCGATACAGATCGAGGTCGCCCGCGTACGGCACGGCCTCGACGCGGCCCGTGCAGCCATTAAGACCGGTCTGCTCGGGAGCCTCGATAACATAGTTCCAGGCACCCAGCTCGGTCGGGGCAAACGACACGCAGTAGGTACGCCCACCATCCCAGTAGGCCTCGCGGCGAATTACCCTGCCACTCGAGCCGGTGAACTCCGCCCAAATCTCAACATCCAAAAACGGGTTATCGAACGAACAGGCGCTCTCAAACGTCAGAACAACCGGTCGCCAAATCTCGGCAACGGCATCTTGATTCAACGTCATATCCATTGCAGACCCCTCTCTGGTCTTAGTCTTGCTAGTTCAGTCCTCGCTCACGGGCGGATGCCATGGCAAAGTCAACGATCGCCTGGGCATCTTCGGCACAAATAAAGCCTTGTGACACCTCGATCGCCGTATCGCGCTCACATAGAGCGCGATAGTTTTCGAGCGACCCGTACAGCTCTTTGAGCATCGATGCCGAGAACGACTCCATGTGGCCAAACAGCCCGTCCTTATCGCTCGTCTTATCGACCGTGCCCTGCCCCGGCTCCACCAAGCTCGTGTTGGAGTAGCGGGCAAACGGATGCTCGAGCAGGCAGGTGCGAAGTCCGCCCTTGGTATTTCCCAGGGCATCCTTTACGTTCTCGCCGCTCGCGTCCAGCTCAATGCGTGGACAGGTTGCCGGAGCCGCACCCGTACGGACCCAGCGGAACAGGTTACGGAATGCAGCATGGAACAGATACTGCGACGGATAGGCGTTTGCCTCGGCATGCTTACCGACATACACCGGCAGATGGTCGATACGCTTAAGATCCTCGTCGTCTTGGTAATAGTCGACGTAACTCCACTGCGTATCGTGGGAAGCACCCGTCACCTCGTACAGCCGGTACTTAAAATCGGGATCGTCGCTATCGGGCATAAGCGTGCGCCAACTCTCAAAGCGACCGTTCTCGCTTTCGGTCTGAAGGGCGATAAACGGCTCCTCGACGTGCTCCACACGCAGTAGATGGTGTGCGTATTCCCGGCAGCATTCATACTGGTTGACAGGAATGCACATCGAATGGATGCCGCCGCCAGACAGGTATCCGTCAAACACGCGGCCGTCACGGCGCACCTCCTCGCGATAGGCAAAACTGTTAAGGTAGCGGAACAGATAGGCGCCGGACTGAGACCATCCTGTAAGGCAAATTGCCTGGCGAGGATAGTCGCGGATCGGGTTAAGGTCGGAGTCTCCGCGCAAGAGCCACGCAAGATCGGTCAGCATATCCCAAAACAGGCCAGTCTCGTAGGAGATGTCCATGTCGGGAAGCGCGCCGCCGCGTACGAGCTGTTCCGGATCAAAGTCAAAGGGCCGCTCGGGAGTTGGGTTTGCCCAGCTCATGAAGGCATAGCGATCGGGATTGAATTCCTTGAGCTTAGCGATGGTGTTGGGCTTGCTGGTAATGCCCACATAGATATCCCCAGAGCGCACAAACTCGCCGTGACCCAGAATCCACATGCGCTCGATTTCCATAAACGATGTGGGATTGATGATCTCCACGACCACATTGCCACTCGCTTGCGCCGGATTTTTCGGAGCACGAACAACGATCCGATTGGAATAAGGGGCGTCGGCAGTCATGACCTCCACGCCGCCGTCTTCGTCGGCGGTGCGATACACGTTGGCGGTACCGTCAACGCGATACTCGCGCTCGACGTAATCCTTTGCACTCAGATGACAGTAGCGCTCGGCGCTCGAAAACGGATAGCTCTCATCCGTAATGGGCATTTCAAAAATACCGCTGATCATCTCGTCCCCCTTGCTGTTGCGTTTGCTGAGACAGACTCTACTGGGGACGCTACTTAACTTCTATTGATTCTTAAGTTGAGTTACTAATTAATTAGCTTAATAAACAGCCTGGTGTTAAGCTCATGGTAAGTTCACAAACGTTAGGAACCACCATGGCCGTTACTGCAAAACAAATCGCTGACCAGCTGGGAATTTCGGCAGCGGCCGTTTCCCTTGCACTTAACAATCGACGCGGCGTAAGCAAAAAAACACGGCAGCTGGTACTGAGCACCGCCGAAGCTCTAGGTTACGACTTTAGTAAGATTAAGTTCGAGCGCCAAAAGAGCGGAACCGTTGCCTTGGTTGCCTTTAACCGGCGCCGCATCTTTACGACCCCCTTCTTCGCCGATATGCTCGCCGGAGTCGAGGGTACCCTTAGGCACGCGGGATTCTCGTTTTCGCTGGTGAACTACTCGCCGTTCGAAAACACTCAGCAACAGATCGCCGACATCGCCGAAGCGCAATACGATGGTGTCATCATCCTTGCAACCGAGATGTTCGAGTCGGATTTTATGCCATTTGCATCGCTGGACTGTCCTCTGCTGCTGTTGGACTCATGCATGAGCGCTGGGGTCGATACGGTCAAGATCGACAATGCCGCCAGCATGATGCTAGCCGTGCAGTACCTGCATTCGAAGTATGGATCTGTCCCCGGGCTGTTAACGACGCCCGTTACCGTGGGCAACTTCACCGAACGACGCTTCGCCTACGAGCACGCCATCGGTCAGCTATCGGGCTCGGAAAAGTGCGGCACCGTCCACGAGCTCGCCGTCGCTCCAGACGAGGCATACGCCGGCATGCTCGACATTATTGATTCGGGCGAACCCCTCGCCCAAAACTACGTCGCTGTCTTTGACGATATAGCTATTGGGGCCATGAAGGCCTTTATCGAGCGTGGTTATCGCGTGCCCGATGACGTACGCATCGTCGGCTTCGACAACAACGCCGGCGGAACCTACGTGCAGCCACAACTGACCACGCTCAATGTTCCTTCGGAGTATATGGGTGCCATCGCCGCACGGCGCCTCGTCGAGATTATCGACGAGGCCGAACACCACCCGCTCAAGATCGAGCTGGGGGCATCGCTCATCAAGCGCCGTTCTGCCTAGAGCTCGCGCACGCTCTGGCGCTCGACAAAATAGGTCGACACGGCCGTCTTGCAGGTATAGCTCTTGGGATTGCGGATGTTGCCCACCAGGCGGCGCACCGCGATCTCGCCCACCTCGTGCTTGGGAACGTGCACCGTGGTGAGCGGCGGATTGGAGAAGGCGCCCAAAGACAGATCGTCAAAGCCGATGATTGAGACATCCTCGGGGACACGTATGCCGTGCTCGTTCAGCGCGCGCATGGCGCCTACGGCGAGCACGTCGTTTTCGGCAAAGAAAGCCGTCGGCAGGTCGTCGCGCGAGACGCTGTCGAGCCATGCGCCCATGTCGCGATAAGCACCTTCGAGCGTGGTGCCCAGTGTGACGCGCCATGTCGGGTTGGCCTCAAGGTCCGCATCCTCAAGCGCTTGGCGATAGCCGCGCTCGCGATCCTTAAAGTTGCGGATGCGAAGGTCGCCTGCCAGATAGCCGATTTGCTTGTGACCCTTCTCGATAAGGTAGTCCACGGCGCGCAGCACCGAGTCGGTGTTGGCAATGACTACGGCATCGAAGTACTGACGATCGCTCCAGCCATCGAGCACGATCAAGTGGGCGGCAGCGTTGGCGAACAAGGCATAGTCTTCCTCACCCAGCTCGGTACCCATCAGCACGATAGCGGCGGATGGATCGGCGATCAGGCCCTCGACCTGCGGACGCACGGCGTCCAAGTCGCTAAAGTCGAGCGAGACAAAGCTCGTGCTCATACCGTGACGACGCGCCTGGCGCTCCACGCCCTCAATAACCGCGGGATGAAAGGTGCTCTCGTCCAAAATGGCGCCCGTCTTGCGCGCGAGCACAAACTGAATGCTCTCGAGCTGCGTCGACTGCTGGTAGCCAAGCGATTGCGCGCACTCCAGGATGACCTTGGCGGTCTCCTCACTCACGCTGCGCTTGCGGTTGAGCGCGTTGGACACGGTCGCAGGCGAAAAACCGGTGATGCGGCTGATCTCGCGAACACTTGCTTTGGCCATTGTTCCCCCTAGCAACGGCCGTGGCGGAGCATCGCAACTCGATGGCTCGGCAAATAAACGACCGCAAATTCAATCTAAACAGAATAGTAAATGTTTAATAGCTAGTTTAGCCTGTTGTCAAGCGAAGTGGCACGACTATTCCCCCAACGGGCGCATTTGTCCATCTTAACGTTATTACGCAAGGTCTTCGCCATTGCTTGCTATTACGCGTCGGTACCATTCGAAGCTTTTCTTTTTACGTCTCTCAAACGAGCCCGCACCGCTATCGTCTCGATCGACATAGATAAACCCGTAGCGCTTACGCATCTGTCCTGTGGCGACCGAAACCAAATCGATCGGGCCCCAACAGGTATATCCCATGAGTTCCACCCCGTCGAGCTCGACGGTCTCCCTCATCGCCTCGATGTGGGCCCGCAGGTATTCAACTCGATAGTCGTCTTCTATTTCACCCGAATCTTCCGGCACATCAGGAGCACCCAAACCGTTTTCGACGATGAACAGCGGCTTTTGATAGCGATCCCAGATTTCATTCATGGTGACGCGCAGCCCTTTGGGGTCGATAAACCTCCCCCAAGGCTCCTGTTTTAGATACGGATTAGGCGCCGAGCGAAGAAGGTTCGAATCGAACTGACCTTCCGCATGCGCTTTTGCGACGCGCGTCGAGTAATACGAAAACGAGACGAAATCGACCAGGTTTGCAGCCAGTACTTCGCGGTCATCATCCCGATAGGGCACCTCAAAACCATGGCGGGCGTATTCCTTGAGAACATAGCTCGGGTACGCACCGCGCACCTGGACGTCGGTAAACATGTAATGGCTGCGATTCTCAGCCTGCGCAGCCAGCACATCGTCCGGATCACATGTAGCCGGATAGAAGACACCTGCGTTGAGCATGCAACCGATCTTCGCCCCAGGGCACAGTTCATGACACGCCCCGACCGCACGGGCGCTCGCAACCAATACATGGTGCACGGCCGTGTGAACCGTTGCATAGCGATTCTCCCCTTGCTCGAAGATGATCCCCGCCGCCATAAAGCACGCCTGCGTCATGATGTTGATCTCGTTAAAGGTCAGCCAATAATTGACCAATCCCCGATAGCGCTCGAACACGGTACGCGAATATCGCTCGAACAGGTCGACCAACCTGCGATCGCGCCATCCGCCATACGCATCGACGAGATGCATGGGGACATCATAGTGGTTGAGCGTCACCAAAGGCTCAATGTCATGCGCGCGACACGTCCTAAAAACATCCTCGTAAAAGGCAAGGCCTTCTTCATTGGGCTCGGCTTCGTCTCCTTTGGGAAAAATGCGGCTCCAGGCGATTGATAAGCGCAGGCATTTAAAACCCATCTGGGCAAACAGTTCAATATCCTGCTTGTACCTATGGTAAAAATCAATGCCCTTGCGAGCGGGATAGAAGCTGTCGGGTGCCAACGCACGCGGATCAAGGTCTCCCCGCATGACGTCCATGCGTTGATCGCCAAACGGCAGCATGTCGGAATTGGCTAAACCGCGACCGCCTTCGTTCCATCCTCCCTCGCACTGGTTTGCAGCCAGAGCCCCGCCCCATAAAAAATCTTCTCTAAACATTATGGTGTCGTCCTTTCTATCAAATTCCCGGCCCACACTGTCGAACGCAACGGACTCGGCAAGTGCCGCGCAACAGCACAGTACCGTTGCGCGGCCAAGGGGTCGGACCGCGCAACGGCTGGGGAGCATATTTGTGTAGTAGCCTCTTATGCCTCGACGGATTCAACGGCCTCAGAATCGCCGCTCTTGGACTTCAACGGCATCTTCTCCTGTCCTTCAAATCCAAAAATCATCGCCAACGCAAACGTCACGGCACCGCCAGCAAGACACCCGATGGTGCCAGGGATGATATCCTGAGCAAACATGAGCACGTTCATCCATGGGAAACCAACGCCAGTGAAGATATAGACGTTGGCATGAAGAAGGCTTACCAGCAGACCACCGACAGCACCACCAATCATGTTCCAGGCAAGAGCCTTCTTGTCGCGAAACAGGATGCCGTAGATGATGGGCTCACTCACGCGACCGAAGGCATAGGTGATGAACAAGTTCCAGCCCGTGGCTCGACTCTCCTTGCCCTTAGCGCGCAGGCCATAGGCGAGCGCGATGGCAAGCGTGGTGTAGGCTACAACCGCGGTGCCGGGGTATAAGATGGCGTCGTAACCGTTCTGGAGCGCGGCGGGCAATATGGCGGTATAGATCGGCACGTGCATGCCGGTGGCGATGATCAGATTCCAGAATGCGCCGATAACCGCGGTCGCAGCGGGACCGGCAACAGAGGCGAGCCAAATGATGAAATCGGCCACAAGGCCCATGACAAATTGGACGGCAGGGCCGCAGAGGCACAGCGCGACCGGCAACATCACGAGCACCGTACCCACGGGTACGATCAGAATGCGCAACATATCAGGCGAGATCTTCTTAAAGAAGCGCTCAACATAGGACTGGGCCCAGGTGATCAAGATGACCGGAAGAACAGCCTGGGTGTAGTTGACGAGCTGCATGGGGATGCCGAAGACGCTGAAAGGCTTTCCGTCCTCAACAATAGCGAGCATGTCGGGATAAATCATCACAACAGCGATGAGCAGTGCCAGCACAGGACTCGTTTTGAACTTCTTAGCCGAGCTATAGGCGGCAAACACCGGGAAGTAGTAATACGCCGCATCGCCCACCAGGGAAAGGATCCGATACAGGTCGCTCGTTTCGGACATAAAACCGGCGCCTTCGGGCCCAAACAGAATAACGAGCATCTTGAAGATACCGGCGACACAAAAGATCGGAAGGATCGGGGTGATAGCGCCGCTCACGGCATCGAGCAGCTGATTGAAGAGGTGCTTGGGCGCCAAGCGCTCCTTCCAGCTAAGCTGAGGGCCATCGAGTTCCTCGTCAATCGATACCGTGACCTCGAATCCGCCCTGCTTACAAACCTCGTCGTAGACCTTGTCGACCCTGGGCCCGACCACCAGCTGCACCTGCCCTCCGGCGTGCACGACGCTGATGATAGACGAGATGTCCTCAAGCTTCTCATCATTCGAGAGGCTTTCATCCTTGAGGTTGAAGCGCAGGCGCGTCATGCAATGCGTAACCGAAGCCACGTTTTCCGCCCCGCCCACAGTGGAGAGAATCTGCTCTGCCACCTTTTTGTAATTTGCCATCATTGGCTCCTTTGCACAATCTTGGCTTACTGTTCGAATCGGCAAAGGTCATGCCCCGAATGGCTACGGGTTACAATCCTTTTTTGGAGATGATCCGGTTGAGATGGATCATCAGATAGAGTTCCTCCTCCTCGGAGAGCGTGGCGTCCCACGTTTCACGACAATAGGAACCGATATGCTTCACGCACTCTGCCAACTGCGGAAACTCCTCACGAAAGTTCTTGTACATCTGCATGTTGGCGCTGTTCAGCGACTCGCCGGCTTGAATGCGCTTGAACAGGTACCGCAGATGCGTGGCGAAGCGGGTGAAATCAAAGGAATCGCGGTCGACAATAATGCGGAAATCACTCTCGACGATCTCAGTGACATCTTCTAGCATATCGTCAAACTGCTTGGTGGGTTTGCTCGCGGTCTCGATGGCCTGAACAACCCGCGCATTGACGAGATTCATGGCAATGCTGGCAATCTCTTCTTTGGGAAGTCGTTCACCAAGCTCCTTTTCGAGCCTCATAACGATAAACTGCGCCGCTTTGTATTCCTTAGGATATGTCTCGCGCACTTCATAGGCGAGAGGCATCGCAATACGAAAACCCTTTTGCGCGCGCTCCACCGCAAATGACAGGTGATCGGCCATGAACAATGTCGCCTTGGTCGACAGATCATAGGGCAGCTCGTTGGCGACGATGTCCATCACCTTGGCCGTGAACATCACGATCTCAGAAGGAAGGTCACGCATGACGTCCTGCCCTTTGGGGTCGATGTCATAAAACGTATGCTCAATCTTAGAGAGCGGCAGCTCGCGGGGAAATTCTCCCCCAAACCCGACGCCCCTGCCCATGGCGATCACGTCGCGCCCCTGCCCGTCGCGGCAAAGAACGGCATTGTTGTTGAGCTTTTTAATCGCAAGCATTATTGAACCTCCTTTCGGAATTATCAAAAAGAAAAGGCATGACTGCAAATAGCCGAGCTATCGCGGTCATGCCTTACCAGTAACAATCCGTTGTATCGAGGCGCGGGCATGCCTCCCTAGAAGTAACAATCCGCGCAGCAAAGAATGATAGCCCATATCTTCGCGGGGAGCACCGTCCACAGCCGACCAACGGTAGCATATCGTCCGTGAACGGTTTTGGAAGCGTTGAAACGATTGGGAGGCCGTCTCAATCTTGCGGATCAGCCAAGGACACGGGCCATACGTGTCTTGAACTCGGACAGGAAGCGCGGGACATCCACGGTCAGCGCCACAAGCGCACTCTTGTCCGGATCGGACAGGCGGTGCTCATCGCAAATGGTGCGACCGCGATACTCGCCCAGCAGATCAACACGCAGATTGCAGCCGAGTGCACCTACGAGCGTGGGGTCGATCGCCACGGCAACGGCCAACGGATCGTGCAGCGCACAACCACCCAGGTAGGGTGCGTTCATCTCGTACGAGCCAATGTAGTGCTCCACCATGCTCGCAAACGCGCAACCGGCCATGGTGCCCGAGCCCGTCCAGCCGGCAATGTCGCGACGCGTGAGCACCACGCGATGCGTCACATCCAGACCCACCATAGTGAGCTTGCGGCCCGAACGCAGCACGGCATCAGCCGCCTCAGGATCGCTTGCCATGTTGGCCTCGGCGCCCGCACTCACGTTTCCGGGCACGGTAAGCGCACCGCCCATCACGACCATGCGACCGATAGACATCATCGCCGCCGCATCGCGCTCCAGGGCAAGCGCCAGATTGGAGAGCGGGCCGGTCGCCACGTAGATCAGATCGGGACCATAGGTGCGCGCGGCATCAATCAGATAATCGACCGCCGCGTTACCGTCGGCCGACGTCGCCCCCACCGGCTCGTACGGCGACGCGGGCACGCTCGCCCCGCCAATGCCGTTCTTGCCGTGGATGAGCGTGGTGGACGCCGGCGGTGTATAGGGCTCAGTCGCCTTAATGGGACGATCGGCGCCCAGGTACACCGGAATCTCGGGGCGACCCAGCAGATCGAGCACTGCCAGGCAGTTGTGCGCCGATTGCTCGACGCGCACGTTGCCAAAGCACGTGGTGATGCCCACGAGCTCCACCTCGGGGCTCGCGATGGCATAGGCAAGCGCCATCGCATCGTCCACGCCCATATCCAGATCAAGGATCAGCTTCTTGATTGCCATTGTTCTACTCCGCTTCTCCGTCTTTATCGTTTAACCAAACCAATGCTCAACTTCGGCGCGCGTGGGAATCGACTGTTGCGCGCCCAAGCGCGACACCGTCACCGCCGAGGCGCGTGCACCCGCCGCCATGCACTCAAAGAGCGGCAAGCCCTCTAGGCGAGCCGCTGCCAACGCGCCAATAAACGTATCGCCGGCGGCCGTGGTATCGACTACCGTGCTCGAAAGTGCCGGCATGCGCAGCAGATCACCGCCATCGCCGAGCGTAACCGAGCCGGCGCCGCCCAACGTGATGACCGCAGCTCCAGCACCCTTGGCGAGCAGGGCATTGAGCGCCGCGGCGCAGCTCTCATCGTCCTTGGGCAGGATACCCGTCAGAACCTGGCACTCAGTCTCGTTGGGGCAGACCAAGTCGACCGCAGGCCAGGCCTCCGCAGGTAACTCACAGGCAGGCGCTGGATTAAAGATCGTATAGAACCCCAGCTCGTGAGCGCAAACAAGCGCCTCGGCAGTCGCTGCAAGGTCACATTCGCCCTGGGCGATAAAGACGCTTCCGGCAGCCGGGGCAATCTCGCTGGCGTCTCCGTCGAGTCCATCGGCCACCAGGTGCCTCAGCGCGCAGGCAACGTCCTCGCCCGCGAGTGCATGGTTGGCGCCCGGCGACAGCACGATGCGGTTGTCGCCCTCGCAGCGAATGATGGTCGCCGTGCCCGTCTCCACGTCATCGCGACGCGCCACAAAGTCACAGTCCACGCCAGCATCTTGGAGCCCCGCCACGAGCACATCGCCAAACGCATCGCGCCCGACCGCGCCAATCATGCACGTGCGCGCACCCATGCGTGCGGCGGCCACGGCCTGGTTAGCGCCCTTGCCACCGGCGTTGGTGATAAAACCGCTACCGCCAACGGTCTCGCCCGCGCGCGGCATGCGCTCGCACGCCACCGAAAGGTCCATGTTCATGCTGCCGAACACCGCAACGATGCCGCGATCTGTCATGGAAACCTCCTCATCTGCGGGCCTTATGCCCACCGTCGGCCGTCGATTGTGCGCCCTCGCACCTCTATAACTTTAGTTCACTTTGATGTGAACGCGCCCTTGAGGTTGCGCCAGCAGCAAGCATTCACAGGAGCAGGCAGCTACAATGAATATGTGCTGATTATTCTCGTCATTGGATGATGTTTTATGGAGCAATTCCCGCCATCGAGCCCACGCGGTCCGCGCCGCGCGCCCGATAACCAGGCGCCGCACGAACGCCCGCGCGCCGACAGCCGCACCGGCGAGTCGCGACGCGGCCCGAGCCCGCATCGAACGCCCACCAACAAGGGCGCCCGCACCAACAGCGCCGCAAAAGAACAGGCGCCCGCTCGCCCCAAGTCCCGCTACATTCCTGCGCTCGACGGTCTGCGCACGCTTGCCGTCGTCGCGGTGGTGCTCTATCACCTCAACCTCACGTGAGCTCAGGGCGGCCTGCTCGGCGTCACGATCTTCTTTGTGCTTTCGGGCTATCTGATCACGCGCCTGCTGCTCAACGAAGTCGCCAAGACCGGACGCATCGACCTCAAGAGCTTCTGGATTCGCCGCATCCGCCGCCTGTTCCCCGCCGTAGTGACCGTCGTGGTGGTGACCTGCGCGCTGTGCACGATCTTTAACCACGTGATGCTCACCAAGATGCGTCCCGACATCCTGCCGTCGCTGCTGTTCTTCAACAACTGGTGGCAGATTGCGCAGGACGTCTCGTACTTCAACGCCTTGGGCGACCCCTCGCCGCTCACGCACTTTTGGTCGCTCGCCATCGAGGAGCAGTTCTACCTGATTTGGCCGCCGCTGCTCCTTGCCATGGTATCCATGCATATGAGCAAGCCCAGCACGCGTCGCGTGGTTCTGGGCCTGGCTGCGGTTTCCGCCATCGCCATGATGGTGCTCTACAACCCTGCTGCCGACCCCAGCCGCGTGTACTACGGCACCGACACCCGCGTGTTCTCGCTGCTGTTGGGTGCCTGGATGGCCTTTATCCCCGATCGCGACCTAGCGCCCGTGCGCCTCGCGCGTCGCCTGGGGCTCGACCGCCTCGTCGCCAAGCACGGCAAGAATGCCGAGGACAAGCAGGACGCGAAGGCCGACAACGCAGCCGAAGCCGCCCCGGCCCAGCCGAGCGCGCTCGTGCGCTTTTGGTCCTCGCCCGCATCCATCGATGTGCTGGGCGTCGTGGGTCTGGTTGGCCTTGCCGCCATGGTCGCGTTCACCAACGGCTACACGGCGTTCCAGTATCGTGGCGGCACGCTGCTGTGCTCCATCCTTACGCTCATGGTCATCGCGGCCTGTGTGCAACCCCAGGGAATGGTTGCCCGCGCGCTATCCGCCGAGCCGCTCGTATGGGTTGGCAAGCGCTCCTACAGCATCTACCTGTGGCACTATCCGCTGTTGCTGCTCATGAATCCGATCGCCAATATCAACGATACGCCCTGGTGGCAGTACATTTTGCAAGTACTGCTGGTGGTCGCTGTCGCCGAATGTTCCTATTGCTTTATCGAAACGCCGTTTAGAAAGGGCGCCTTTGGGCGCACCGTCTCCGAGTTCCGCGATGGCACCACCACGCCTGCCAACTGGGTACGCGCGCATATTCCCGTGTGCGCCACTTGCGGCATCGTGCTCGTCATCGCGCTGGGCGGCTTGATCTTTGTACCGGAAACCTCCGCGCTGAGCGGCGAGGGCGCCGAAGTCCTCAACAAGGAAGCTAAAAACGCTGCGCCCACGGACCAACAGGCAGCCGACGACACCGACACGGACAACGATGGCTTCCCCGATGGATCCTACGACCTGCTGATGATCGGTGACTCCGTGTCGCTACGTGCCGTGGACGCCTTTGATGGCGTGTTCCCGCACAGCCATATCGATGCCGAAAAGGGCCGCCAATTCGATGCGGGCCGTGCGACATTTGAGGGCTATATCCAGCAGAACCTTGCCGGCAAAATCGTTGTCTTTGCCCTGGGCACCAACGGCTTGGTGACCGACGATCAAATCGATGCCATCATGGCCGATGCGGGAGACAAGCGCATTGTCGTGTTTGTGAACACGCGCAGCCCGCAGCCGTGGGTTGGCTCGACCAACCAGGCCATCGCCAACGCCGCCACGCGCTACAAGAACGTGCGCGTTATCGACTGGTACGGATACAGCGCCAACCGAAATGACCTGTTCGATGGCGACGGCACGCACCTGTCGACCGCCGGCGTGACCGAATATCTCAACCTGATCCACGACGCGGTCAAGAAGGACCTGCCCGTGCACCCCGAGGATCACGTCAACGATCCTCAGCCGGCGGCCGTCAAGTCTGCCACCGACGCACTCGTCAACGCCCTCGCCTTCAAGCCGCACAAGCTGGGCGCCAACAAGTAATCCGGCAGCTTGGGACGTTCCTTTTATGCCGGCACCTTGGGACACTCCCGCGACAAGCGAAAGCCGCCCCTGGGCTGTCAATTCCAGTCCAGGAGCGGCTTCGTAACAACATGCCAAGGGGCCGTGGGCAAAAAAGGGCAAATATGAGTACTGTTGCTATTTTAGTAGCAGGCAAATCCGCCCAAAATGGCGTCCGAGCGACCCCTGCAAACCACCAAAGCGGCCAACCTAGCGGTCGCGCGCGCAGACGTGGTGTAAGAGTGTCCTGAGGTCCGTCGCTGCAAGTCCCGATGTTACTCCTTCTTGAGGCCGCGCTTCTCGACTATCTCGTCCACTATCTCCCTGGCGCGCCGCCCGAGCGCGCGGCGCCTCCCCTCCGTCGGGGCCGGCCTGCCCGCGGGCTCGGCGAAGCCCCCGGCGGCCGAGGCCTCGGAGAACACGCGCTGCTGGGACCACTGCCCCTCGGTCTCCATGAGGCTCGCGCACGTCAGGCGCAGCATCGACTCCCTCGAGGGGAAGGACTGCACGACCCTGTAGCGGCGCTTGATCTCGCGGTTGGCGCGCTCCTGGACGTTGTTGGTGCGGAGCTTGGCCCAGTGCGCCCTGGGGAAGGCCGTGAACGCCAGCGCGGAGTCCTCGGCCCGCTCGAAGACCTCGCCGGCCCTGGCGGACACCGACGCCACCCAGGGCGCCGCCTCGGCCCACACGCAGCGCGCGAGGTCGGGGTCGTCCTGGTAGACCGCGGCGTGCACGAGGTCCCTGACGGCCGCCTTGGAGTCCTCGGGCCTGCCCGAGCAGGCGCTCTGGAGGTTGCGCTGCAGGTGCGTCACGCAGCGCTGCCAGGCGCAGCCCTGGAACAGGCGCGAGACGGCGGCCACGAGCCCGGCGTGGCTGTCGGAGACCACGAGGCGGACGCCGGCCAGCCCGCGCTCGCGCAGCCCGCCGAGGAATGCCGCCCAGGAGTCCTCGCTCTCGGTGTCGACCGCGTCGCAGCCCAGGAAGTGCTTGCGCCCGTCGGCGCCCAGCCCGATCGCGGTCACGACGCCCTGCGAGACGACCGACGAGCCGACCCTGCAGCTCATGTAGGTGGCGTCGAGCCACAGGTAGCAGCACGGCGTGCCCGACAGGTCGCGGCTGCGGAACTCCGCCACCTCGGCGTCGAGGTCGGAGCAGAGGCTCGAGACCTCCGAGCTCGACAGCGAGGATATGCCCAGCTTGGACGCCACGCGCTCGACCTTGCGGGTGGACACGCCGCACACGTACATCTCCTGCACGATGGCGGCCACCGAGGTGTCGACGCGCGACCATCGCGCGAGCATGCCCTCGGGGTAGTAGGTGCCGTGCCTGAGCTTGGGTATCTCGAGCTCCACGTCGCCCACGGCGGTCTTGAGCGACCTGGGGCGGTAGCCGTTGCGGCTGTTCCCCCTGCCGTCGCCGCGCTCGTTGCGGCTCGCGCCGCACATCTGCTGGGCCTCGGAGTCCATCAGCGCGTTCATCACGCCGCCCAGCACCCTGCACGCGAACTCGCGCGCGTCGCCGCACTCCTGCCAAAGCCTCGCCGCCTCGAGGGCCTCGTCGCGGCCGAGGCGCAGTACACTCTCTTCTTGGGGCATCGCCTTTCCTTCCATTCGTCACCTTCATTACTCCAACGACGAATTCTAGGCGGTGTCCCCTCCCTTTCAAGAAAGAGAAGAGGCGGGGCATGCCCCGCCTCTTACACCACATCTCTGCGCGCTACCAATTTGGGGCGCAAAAATGTCGATTTGGGTCCTGAATCGCTGCTACTAAAAAAGTAACAGTACTCATATTTGCCCTTTTTTGACCACAAGCCCTAAAACAAGCCTCGCCAAGGTCGGGAAGCGGGCCAAATCGCCGGCCTCGAGGCTTATTCCACGGTTCCGTAGACGGCGCCCCAGCCGTGGGCGGCCAAGGCGGAGTTGAGCTGGTCGCAAAGTGACTGGCGGTCGTAGTAGCCGGGCGGCAAAAGGTTGACGATTTCCATGAGGTCGGGTGCCAGGTCCAAGATCTCGGCCTGCACAATTAGGTCCAGGCGGTCGATGGCGTGGCGATCGTAAAACAGTCCGTCGACCAGGCGCTGCAGGTCGCCGAATTCCTCGGCCCTAAACGATCCGTACTCCATAGTGCCTCCTTGGGCGCCCCACGCCGCCATGCGCGGCGATTCGTAATTCATTGCGATGAACTTAATCTATCACGGCTTCATACCGTTGCGGCGGTGGCGGTCTATACTTAGACGAACTGCAACGTACCGCTTCGCGAAAGGTCGCACCCATGCAGACGATCTACCAGAAGATGGAAACCACCGAACTCGATGCCGCCATCGAGGCGCTCAAAGCCGAGGTCGCCGAGGTCAAGGCCAAGGGCCTGGCGCTCGACATGGCCCGCGGCAAGCCGTCGCCCTCCCAGGTGGACATCTCTCGACCCATGCTCGATATCCTCAATGCCGATGCCGATCTGCACGACGGCAACGTCGACTGCTCCAACTACGGCTGCTTTGAGGGCATTCCCTCGGCACGCAAGCTGGCGGGGGAGTTCCTGGGTTGCCCTGCCGAGCAGACGCTCGTGCTGGGCTCGTCGAGTTTGCTGATTGAGCACGACATCGCCGGCATGTTCTGGCGCTGTGGCTCGTGCGGCAGCGAGCCCTGGGACGCCTACGAGGCCGCGCACGACGGCAAGAAGGTCAAGTTCCTGTGCCCCGTTCCCGGCTACGATCGCCACTTTGGCATCACCGCCGATCTGGGTATCGAGAATGTCCCCGTTGCGATGACCGACAACGGCCCCGACATGGACGAGGTCGAGCGCCTGGTTGCTGCCGACGACTCCATCAAGGGTATCTGGTGCGTGCCCAAGTATTCCAACCCCACGGGCATCACCTTTAGCGAGGACACCGTGCGCCGCCTAGTCGAGATGCCCACGGCCGCGCCCGATTTCCGCATCTTCTGGGACAACGCCTACTGCGTGCATGACCTGTACGACGAGACCGACGAACTTGCCAACATCTTTGACCTCGCTCGCGCGGCGGGCACCGAGGACCGTGTGGTGGCCTTTGCCTCGACGTCCAAGATCACCTTCCCGGGCGCCGGCATCGGCTTTATCGGTGCGAGCCCCGCGGTTATCGCCGAGTTCTCCAAGCGCCTGAAGGCCGGCCTCATCAGCGCCGACAAGCTCAACCAGCTGCGTCACGTGCGCTTCCTTCCCACCATCGAGGCGGTTAAGGAGCACATGAAAAAGCATGCCGAGTTCCTGCGTCCGCGCTTTGAGGCCGTCGAGCGCAAGCTCGCCGAGGGCCTGGGCGACACGGGCTGTGCCACCTGGACGCATCCTCGCGGCGGTTACTTTGTGAGCTTCGATGGTCCCGAGGGCTCGGCCCAAAAGGTCGCCGCGCTTTGCGCCGACCTGGGCGTCAAGCTCACGCCGGCCGGTGCCACCTGGCCCTATGGCAAGGACCCGCGCGACACCAACATCCGCATCGCGCCGAGCTATCCCACGGTCGAGGACCTGGAGGCCGCGCTCGATGTGCTGGTGCTGGCCGTTAAGCTTGTCGCTGCCGAGCTTGCTCGTGCCGAGCGCGCCTAACGCGCGGCTTCCCGTACTATCCGCACTTTCGATACGTAAAGGAGCGTATACATGGATTTGGGTATTTCCACCAACCCCACGCCAGAGCTCTACACCATTAAGGTGACCGGTGAGATCGATATCTCTAACGCCGATAGCCTGCGCAACGCCATCGACCTGGCGCTCGAGCAGCCCACCGAGGCCGTTGAGCTCGATTTTGCCCAGGTGAGCTACATCGATTCGACGGGCATTGGCGTGCTCGTGGGCGCCGCGCACCACGCGGTCGACCACGGCAAGCGTTTTGGCTGCGTCAACGTGCAGCCCCCGGTGATGCGCGTGGTTCAGCTGTTGGGTGTCGACCAGGAGATTTCGATCACCGCTGCATAATCTTTGCCCCCAAAAGGGCGTGCCGTTTGGCATATGTTTGTGATGCGCTCGGACGTTTTGGCGTCCGGGCGCTATACTTGACCGAATGAATAGACGAGTTCCGGCCGAATGGCGCGGTGCGGGCTCGACTCACATCGAGCCTTGGAGGTATGTGTGTTTGGTATTGGAGAGGGTGAGCTCGCGATCATCGTGGTCTTCGGCTTTTTGCTGTTTGGCCCGGATAAGCTCCCGCAGATGGGCCGCACGATCGGCCGTGCCATCCGTCAGTTCCGCGAGACGCAGGAAAAGATGACGGCCGTTGTTCAGTCCGAGATTATCGATCCGGTGAGCGAGGCCGCGTCGGCCCCGGTCAAGCCCAAGAAGGCTGCTGCGACCGACGACGATTCCGATGCGGACGAGGATGCCGCCGAGACGGCAGCGCCCGCCAAGAAGGAGACCTTTGCCGAGCGTCGCGCCCGCCTTGCCGCCGAGAAGGCCGCGAGCGAGGGTGCCACTGAGGGCGAAGGTGCTGCTGAGGAGTCCGAGGCCGAGGGTGCCGAGCCTGCCGCTGCCGTCGAGCCTGTCG
>DBFCNY010000012.1:0-5523 GCA_048298285.1 Collinsella sp. | reverse complement strand
TTCCTAATAGGCTTCACATTTGGTTGCATTTATGGATAATAGAACTCGTCAAGACGCACGTCCGGAGAGGGCCCTTACGGGACCGGACGAGCGCACAATCGCCATCGATCGAAAGGATCGAATCATGAAGTTTGTTTGCCCCGTTTGCGGTTATGTGGAAGAGTTCGACGGCGACCAGTTGCCCGAGGACTTCAAGTGCCCCCAGTGCGGCGTTCCCGGTTCTCGTTTCCTGAAGCAGGAGGAGGGCCAGCTCGAGTGGGCTGCCGAGCACGTCGTGGGCGTCGCCAAGATGGAGGGCGTCTCCGAGGACATCGTTGCCGACCTGCGCGCCAACTTTGAGGGCGAGTGCTCCGAGGTCGGTATGTACCTGGCCATGGCTCGCGTCGCTCATCGCGAGGGCTATCCCGAGATCGGCCTGTACTGGGAGAAGGCTGCCCACGAGGAGGCCGAGCACGCCGCCAAGTTCGCTGAGCTCCTGGGCGAGGTCGTGACCGACTCCACCAAGAAGAACCTCGAGATGCGCGTTGAGGCCGAGAACGGCGCCACCGCCGGCAAGACTGATCTTGCCAAGCGCGCCAAGGCCGCTGGTCTCGATGCCATCCACGACACCGTGCACGAGATGGCTCGCGACGAGGCCCGCCACGGCAAGGCTTTCGCCGGCCTGCTCAAGCGCTACTTTGGCTAAGCCAACCGCCTGAGACATAACCTCAAGCTCGATGAGGCCCGGACCGTATTGGTTCGGGCCTTTTTCGTGCCTCACGAACTTGTTAACGCCCTGAAATAGGACCGCCTTCGGCATCGGCTTCTCGTCAAAAACTAAGTGAGTAGACTTTTTGGAACTTGCCGAGCACACCACCCATATTGCTTTATAAAGCCGCAGGTAAATGACTTGTTGCAAAACGGCCTGGTCGCCAAAGTGCCAAAAGTCTACTCACTTAGAACCGCAGCCGTCCACGATTGAGCCGTTTTGTGTCTAACGGGCATCTTCCCGTCGATTACTCCCAATTTTGTCCAGTCAACGAATAGTTCAGACCGGAGTAATGTCTCAGCCCTTTGCTCATCTGAGCTTTTATCACGATATTCAGCATCGAGCATCCTGCATATGGCCTTAACGATCGCGCGGAATCTATCCTCATCGGATATCTGTCTGTGTGTCAGGAGAAGTACATCGTAGCCCATGGCCTGAAGGGCCGTCATGCGGTCAGCGTCACGCAAGCCATCCCCTGCGCGTCCGTGCGAGGCCTTTCCCTGACATTCAATGGCCACCTGTCGCCTGCCGTCCGGCGAAGAAAGAAGTAGGTCGATATATACACGGGACTTTCCCACAATCGCTCGAGCACTTGTGCTTAGCATCACTTCAACATTAAGCTCTATGCCGCAAAAACTTTCGCCTCCCAGGGCTCGCGGCAGTCCAAGCAACAAATACGCCTCGACCTCAAAAGGCGACGCGGCACCCAATGGAACGAGTTGCGATACCGCCATAAATCTATTGCCGTAACGCATCCCGCAAACATCTGAACAAAAACGGTCAAGGTCTCCGCCCAAAACCAAAGCGTCTCGACGCCATAAATTTGAGGCGGTGCCGTCCTCGGACGGGCAACGCACCCAACCGACCGTTGTCGAAATCGCGCCCGAATCAATTGCACGCGAAAGCTCCGCCTCAAGTGCCGCCGGCAGGGCACACACCGCAAACAAGCCACACATCTCCGCCAATACCAAAAGAAGCTGAAGATCCGTCAGATGCCGCGACATGATGAATGTCGTCAGTAGAGGAGACGTAACCAAAAACCCATGCTCCGTTTCCAGCACGGATTCCCTGGGGAGCTCACCAAGAAACAGCCGCTGCCTAATGCTGGCAGGACAAGTCCGTTTGTTTCTCGTCCGAACCAATGTATACAACGGAAAACCGAGCGCGACCGCAGCCGTCGGGTTGCGGGCGAGATCATATCGCTGCCGGTCTTCTTCCGGTCGTGGAAGCGGCGGACACAAAGCGCGGACTTGAGGAGGCAAACGCCAGTACCTAAAAGCTGATATGTCACAAAGTAGATCCTTCATAGGCACAGGAAAACACGAATTTCAACCCAATCAGTCACGCATTGGCGCGAACGCAGCAAAAATGGCGCCGAACGGACTGCCAAGTTTTCAACAGCCCTCCCCAACTGGCCAAAAGCTTGCCGAGAGCTGGACGAAACCCTGTTGAAAACCCCATTTTTTCTCATGTAGAAGCTTTGCGCGGCAAGTGAGTAGACTTTTTTGAACATCCCGAGCAGGCCGGTCATCCTGCTTTTCAAAACCGCAGGTAGATAGCTTGTTACAAAACTGCCTGGTCGCCAAAGTGCTAAAAGTCTACTCACTTAGATTGCAGAGCGCCCCCATTAGCTGCAATTCCAAGGTATTAAGCACTTTTGGACTCAGATCATCATACTGAACAAGAATTTGACTTGAGTTTTCAGGGACAGATGCGCCATCGGCACACCAATAACAGTCACTGATATCGATAAACGGGATACTCGAGCGCGTGAGGGCCCGTGCAAAAGTGCTTCTGCCCGTTCCACGCTCCGCAACCACGATACAGTAAAGGCCCGCGTCTGCATGCTCGATCGAGACCTCCCCTGCCGGAAACGCTTTCCGCACAAGCGCCATCAGGCCATCACGCGCCTCACGAGCACGAACGCGCACGCGGTTCACATGCCGCTCGTAATCACCCGATTCCAGCAAACGAGCCAAAGCGACCTGGTCGACAGAACTCACCGACGAGGCATAGAAACCAAGGCTGCACCTAAACCGCTCCATCAGCTCATCGGGCAGCACCATGTACGCTAGACGCAACGCCGATGAAAGGCTCTTCGAAAACGTGTTGGTGTAGATAACCGACTGGGCGGCATCAATCGACGCGAGCGCGGGAATCGGCTTCCCGGCAAGGCGAAACTCACAATCAAAGTCATCTTCGATGAGATACCGACCTGGTCGCTCGGCGGCCCAGCTCAGAAGCGCATAGCGACGCGCAATGCTCGTCACAAGGCCGGTCGGATACTGATGGGACGGCATCAGGTGAAGGACATCGGTCCCGCTTTTCTGCAGAGTGCTCAAGTCCACGCCCTCATCATCCAACGGGATATGTCGAACTTGGCAGCCCATAGCCTGATAGATACGCGTCAGACGCAAATAGCCCGGATCCTCAACCGCATACACCTTGTCCGCGCCAAGCAACTGAACCAACATGGTATCGAGCAGCTGGGCGCCCGCACCGATAACGATGTTGTTGGGGTCGACATTCATACCCCTTGTCCCGTGCAGATGGTGAGCAATTGCGCGTCGCAGCCGAGCAGTGCCCTGCGCCGGTGCGGGCGAAAAGATTTCGCGCTCGTCTTCGGATGCCAGCGTCGCCCGTAGCGCGCTTTGCCAAAGCCGCGCCGCCTCCAAAGCAGAAGGAGAAAGCGCATCGAATCGCTCGACCTGTCCGTTGACATCATGCACGCTGGGGCCCACAGAGACGGCATCTCGGTCGATGCCCTCCGCAGCCGAAGCCAAAACCGGTGCATCCGGAAGCTCGCAAGCGTAGTAGCCACGACGTGGTATTGAGCAAATATAGCCCTCAGCGAGTAACTGGCTATATGCATTCTCGATGGTAATAACACTGATTCCCAGATGACTGGCAAAGGCACGCTTAGACGGCAAATGCTCCCCCGCCACAATGCGTCCAGCTACGATATCATCTCGAATTTGCTGGTAAACATACTCATAGAGCGATGCTTCGCCGCGTTTTTCCAAATTGTAGTCAAGCATGAGCCTATCACCTGACCTTATTAAGTCATTCAATCTGGTATTAGTCTGACCTTGTAATTATCTCGAAAACTGAGTATTTTGTCATACCCAGCTCCCCGATAGGATGTTCCGTCAAGCAATGCACATGCCAACCAAGGGAGCAACCATGGCAGAACAGAACAGCAAGGCCGACCGCGTCAAACTCAATCGCGAGCTCGCGCAGATGCTCAAGGGCGGCGTCATCATGGACGTTACCACGCCCGAGCAGGCACGCATCGCCGAGGAGGCAGGCGCCTGCGCCGTCATGGCCCTCGAGCGCATCCCGGCCGACATCCGTGCCGCAGGCGGCGTCTCGCGCATGAGCGACCCCAAGATGATCAAGGGCATCCAGGAGGCCGTCTCCATCCCCGTCATGGCCAAGTGCCGCATCGGTCACATCGTCGAGGCGCAGGTCCTGCAGGCCATCGAGATCGACTACATCGATGAGTCCGAGGTTCTCTCCCCTGCCGATGACGTCTATCACATCGACAAGACCCAGTTTGACGTGCCGTTTGTCTGCGGCGCCCGTGATCTGGGCGAGGCGCTGCGCCGTGTTGCCGAAGGCGCCACGATGATTCGCACCAAGGGTGAGCCGGGTACGGGCGACGTCGTTCAGGCCGTGCGTCACATGCGCAAGATCCAAAAGCAGATCCGTGACGTTGTTGCCCTGCGCAACGACGAGCTCTTTGAGGCAGCCAAGCAACTGCAGGTTCCGGTCGAGCTGGTGCGCGAGGTCCATGCCACGGGTAAGCTTCCCGTCGTGAACTTTGCCGCCGGCGGCGTAGCGACCCCCGCCGACGCCGCGCTGATGATGCAGCTGGGCGCCGAAGGCGTGTTTGTCGGCTCGGGCATCTTTAAGAGCGGCGACCCCGCCAAGCGCGCAGCCGCCATCGTCAAGGCCGTGGCAAACTTCACCGATGCCAAGCTCATTGCCGAGCTTTCAGAGGACCTGGGCGAGGCCATGGTGGGCATCAACGCCGACGAGATCGAGATTATCATGGAAGAGCGCGGGCGCTAGTCCAGCAGAAAGGATCGCACATGAGCGATTATGCAGACCAAACGGTCGCCGTGCTGGCGGTCCAAGGCGCATTTGCCGAGCACGAGGCAAGACTATCCGAGCTGGGCGCGCGCTGTATTGAGCTGAGGCAGGCGGCTGATTTAAAGCAGGACTTTGACCGTCTGGTACTTCCCGGCGGCGAGTCTACCGTTCAAGGGAAGCTGCTAGATGAGTTGGGCATGCTCGAGGAGCTTCGCACCCGCATTGTTGAAGGCATGCCCGTCCTGGGCACCTGCGCCGGCCTGATTCTGCTGGCTCACGACCTTGCCGCCCATGACGATAAGGGCACGCCGCGCCTGGCAACCATGGATGTGCTCGTTGAGCGCAATGCCTACGGCAGGCAGCTCGGCAGTTTTCGAACCAAGGGGCAGGTAGCTGGCATCGACGGTGAAGTGCCGCTGACGTTTATCCGCGCGCCCCGCATCGTCGAGGTCCACGGCGACGCAAAGGCCTTAGCGAAAGTCGACGGCCGTATCGTCGCCGCGCGCCAGGGCAACCAGCTCGGCGTAACCTTCCACCCCGAACTCGACGAAGACACCCGCCTCCACGAACTGTTCCTACAAATGTAGGCAGAACAGAAACGAGAGTGGATAATCTCCCACTTTGAGCCTGAATGCGAGCCCAAACTGGGAGATTATCCACTCTCATGCTATGTAGTCGTT
>DBFCNY010000011.1:0-12534 GCA_048298285.1 Collinsella sp. | reverse complement strand
TTATCAACGTGTTCCTGCGTGTTCTGAATATCCTCGGTCGTCGCGACTAGCGCGATGCCTTGCGTTGCTCTTATCGGGCGCGGTAAAACGATGCGAAAGGCGGTCCTTCGGGGCCGCCTTTTTTATGCGTGGCGGGGTATCATGGATGGGAAAAGCCGATAGCGGCAGCGACAGGAAAGGTGACCACTTATGGCAGACGTCGACAACAGGAACCGTAACCGCAGGCCCAACCGCGCGGGGCAGCCGAACCCTAAGCGTGAGGCTCGCGCCAAGGCCGCCGAGCGTCATGTGGTGGCTGTGTCCGAGGCCTGCGCCAAGGATATCGAGCGCTCGCTTGCCGGCGTTCGCGAGTTCGACGGTATGCCCGCCGGCTTTGTCGCGGCGATGAAGGCCAAGGTTCAGACTGCTGTGGCCGCCGAAGAACAGGTTGCCGAGGACGTCGAGGGCGCGGAGGCTGCCGAGACCGAGGCGGCGCCTGAGCCCGTCGAGGAGCCTGCCGAGGAAATCGCCGAAGCTGAGTCCGCGCCTGCTGAGGAGCCCGCTCCGGTTCTGCCCGAGGTCACCGTGCTTGATGCCTCCGCCACGCAGGCTATCCTGGACAACGGTCGTGGCTATGCGCAGTTCTGCGACATGGTCGTGCTCGCCTTTGCCTCGTTCACCAACCCGGGCGGTGGCTATATTCAGGGTTATCTGGGCCAGGAGGCCACGCTGTGCGTCGATTCGTATCTGTACAACGTTCTCGATAAGCAGCGCACATGGTACGGCGAGAACCGTCGCCGCAACATCAACTGCGAGCTTTACCGAAACCGTGCGCTGGTGGTGCCTGCGGTGCGCTTCGACCGCAACCACGTGCATGCATACGCCGACGTGATCGTGGCCGCCGCGCCCAACGTTAAGCGCGCCCGCCAGGAGTATCGCGTGAGCGACGATGCTCTGCTGGATGCCCTGCGCGACCGCATTCGCTTTGTGCTTGCCATCTGCGACGAGCTAGGTCGCGAGAAGCTCGTGCTGGGCGCTTGGGGCTGCGACAACAACGGCTTTGACGCAGAGGCCGTGGCTGAGCTCTTCCGCAAGGAGCTCGCGTCGGGCGACTTTAAGGTCAAGCAAGTCTTCTTTGCCGTGCCTTCTACGCGCTGGGATGAGGATTTTGCCAAGTTCGAGCACGTGCTGGCAAACTTCCCCGAGCGCAACGAGGAGTCCTATGCCCAGGTTGCCGCTCGCGCTGCGGCAGCTCGCGCCGCCGAGCAGGCCCAGGCTGCTACCGAGGATGATGAGGACGAGGACGATTGGCGCAAGTACCTGTAATCGGTACGTGCTGACAGATAGGTCGAGCCGACGGGAGAGGCTGCTTCCGTCGGCTTTTTACTGAGCGAGGGGCTTACGATGAAAAACGTTCTATGCTTTGGCGATAGCAACACCTATGGTTACGATCCGGCGGGCATGCGCGACGGCACCGCGGTGCGCTATGCGCGGGATGTGCGCTGGTGTGGCGTGGCCCAACGTGACTTAGGCGAGGGCTGGCATGTAATTGAAGAAGGCCTCAACGGCCGCACGACGGTACGCGACGACATGTGCCATTTGGACACCAATCTTAACGGCATCCGCGCGCTGCCGATGCTGCTCGAGGCTCATAAGCCGCTGGATGCGATCGTTATTATGCTGGGAACTAACGATTGCAAGACGGTCTTTGGTGTGACGGCCTCCGATATTGCCCGTGGCGCCATGGCGCTGATTCGTGCGGTGCGTGCATTTCCCTGGACCAATGCCGCACCCTGCCCGCGTATTCTGCTGATGGCACCTATCAAGATCAAGCCGCAAATCGCCGATGTATATATGACCGATTTTGACGAGCGTTCCGTCGAGGTCTCGGAGCATTTTGGTGAGTATTACGCACATGTGGCTGAGCAGTTTGGCTGCGACTTTTTGAATGCCGCCGACTTTGCCGAGCCGGGCGATATCGACTATCTGCATATGATGCCCGAAAGCCACGAGAGCTTGGGACATGCCGTGGCAGCCAAGCTCCAAGAGATGCTCGGTGAGTAGCGCGACCCCAAGCCACCACAGAAGTTCCCCTTGCGGCGGCTTGTTTCGTTGCTTTGTCTCGATCTGTAACAGTTGTAAGGCCGAAAACGGGCTAGATGTTACAGATTGAGATTATTTAGGTCGATATCGGTCGTTTGTCTCGATCTGTAACATCTAGGGTCGATTTCGCCGAGTTACTGTTACAGACCGAGATTATCTTCTCAGCGGAATTTGAATGTCTCAATCTGTAACAGGTGGGCCGAAAAATGGACTCTAACTGTTACGGATCGAGATGTTTGTGGGAACCACCGCAAAGGGTGCCTGTCCCCTTTGCGGTGGTTTTGGTGGTGGTTATTTGGCGCCTTGCATGACCTCGTCAAGGGTAACGTTGACGGCGTGCTGGGTAGGAACCCAGTCGACCTTCAGGAACAGCGCGGCCACCGTGATGGGGATATAGCTGAACATAAAGATCGGGAAGGTAAACAGGTTAGTCACCAGACGCCACTTTTGCGCGCAGTGAATGTGCTTGTACTCAAAGATAGTCGTGAGCAGCGCCAGGATAAAGAAGGTCTGATACATCATGGCGAAGGTCATAATGAGCGAAGCGGCGCACGCCTGCATCTCGACTTCGGTAGCCAAGAAACCATGCGAAAGGCCACCCACAATCAAGAACGTCGCATTAGCGAGCATCGAGATCAGCGATAGCAGCATACCCGGGGCGATCGTCATGAACATGTCGTAGGCGGCAAAGCGATGATAGCGGAACGTCGACTTGACCAGATGCTTACCGTAGGTAAAGAACACCTGGTAAAAGCCCTTGGTCCAGCGCATACGCTGCTTCCAGGATGCCTTGAACGTCACGGGTTGCTCGTCAAAGAACTCCGCCGGCGCATAGCCAATGCGAATACCGTGAATAGCGCAGAACGTAGTGAACTGAATGTCCTCGGTCAGCGTGTGGAACTGCCAACCGTGCATGCCCTCGATAACGCTTGACGAGATAAGGTAACCCGAACCCGAAACAGCGCAGGACGTCTTGCAGATATTACGCGCGTTGTTGAGGAAGCGCGCCTCGCGTAGATACCACGTGGCATTAGCTGCCGAGATCCACGAGCTGCCGAAGTTCTTGGAATTGCGATAGCTCGTGACCACATGGAAGCCCTGGTCAAAGGCATCATTCATCTTGGAAACGTAATCGCGGGAGATAACGTTATCGGCATCGAAGATAAAGTAGCCCTCAAACGTGTCGGGATACTCGTTGAGAATGCGGTCGAAGCCAAAGTCCATGACCCAGCTCTTGCCCTTGCGGGCCAGGTCATTGCGCTCGTAAACAATGGCACCGGCCTCGCGCGCGAGCTGCGCCGTGTTGTCGGTGCAGGCATCGGCGACCACGAAAACCTCGATGAGCTCGGACGGATAATCCTGATCCTTGATGGAGCGTACGAGGTTGGCGATCACGGCTTCCTCGTTATGCGCCGCGATAAAGAACGCATAGCGGTGGAGTTTTTTGGCCTTGGGAGGCGCGACCTCGCCACGAAGAGCACCGATGACAAAGAAGACCACCTGATACAGAAAGCAGACCGTGAGCAGCGTGACGACAATCTGGTTGAAGATCACGATGGGTGTGTTGGTTTGTAAAAAGGCGAGCATGCAGGCTCCCGAGAACGCATTACGTAAACAAACGTATATCTTACCGCAGGCTTACCGAGTTCAAGAAACCACCTAATACTGGCTAGGCTTCGAGCAGACCGAGCTGCGGAACGATTTCGTCACCGGCAGTGGTGCGGCCAAGCGAGCGCGGGGCAAGGTCATCCAGAACCGCGGCAAGGTCCCACGGCAGCTCATCGCGGCACTCGATGCGCTCGCCCGTCACGGGATGGTCGAACGCCACGCGCCAGGAATGAAGGAACTGCCTGGTCAGACCCTGATCGGCACGCGCCTCGCACTTACCGTAGAGCGGGTCGCCCACGCAGGCATGGTTGATATGGCGCATATGTACACGAATCTGATGCGTGCGACCGGTAAACAGATGGCACTCGACGAGCGTATAGCCGTCGTCAAAGCGCGTGGAATCAAAGCGCTCGAGCACCTTGAAAGTCGTGATGGCCTGGCGCGCAAAGGGGTCATCGGAAACCGCCATCTTCACGCGGTCGCGCGTCGATCGGGCAATACCAGTGTTGATAGTGCCCTCGTCCATGGCGATGTGACCGTGAACGAGCGTGATATAGCGACGGTCGAGCGTGCGCGTGCGGATGAGATTTTGAAGCGCGCGCTGGGTGTCGTCGTCTTTTGCCGCGAGCATAAGGCCCGAGGTATCGCGATCCAGGCGATGCACGATGCCGGGGCGGTCCTCACCCTGCACGGTACCCAGATGGTCGATGCCGCAGTGGTAGACCAGGGCGTTCGCAAGGGTGCCGCTCTCGTGGCCATGGGCGGGATGGCACACCAGGCCGCGCTGCTTTGAGAGCACGATAAGGTAGTCGTCCTCGTAACGGATATCGAGGGGAATGGCTTCGGGAATCACATCGGTGGGGTCGTGCGGCTCGGGCAGGTCAACCGAGATACGGTCGCCGGCACGAACGGCATACTTTTTTGATAGGCAGGTCTCGCCGTTGACGGCAACGGCGCCGCCCTCGATCAGATGTGCGCAGGCAGAACGCGTGGGACAGCCATCGTTGGCGCCCAGATAAGCGTCGAGACGCTGACCAGCGCAATCGTCGGCAACAAGAATATGGATGTCGGCCATTAGCGCTCATTCCTTTCGCGAATCTTGCGGGCACGCTCCCCACGCTGTTTGGCTTTGCGTTTGGCGCGGGCCTCGTCACGGGCGTTGAGCTCAGCGGTCGCATCGACCTCGCGAGCGGCGGGGCTCAAGAACATGTAACCGATAAGCGCCAGCACAACACCGACCGTAATGCCGATATCAGCCACGTTAAAGACGGGAAAGTCGATGAACGTGGTGGCGATAAAATCGGTCACGAAGCCAAAGACAAGACGATCGATCGCGTTGCCGATGGCGCCGCCCGCAACCATGGCCATGCCCACAACCTCAAGATGGGCGAGCTGGGGTGCACGAACGAGGTACACGGCAATAGCGATAATGACTGCCAACGCCAGCACGGCAAACGCGATGCCATGCCCCTCGCCCATGCTAAAGGCGGCTCCGATATTGCGAACAAACAGAAAATCGATCACGCCGGGGATAACGGTCACATGCAGAGCATCGCCCACGGCACGAACCGCAAGCTTGGTCAGCTGGTCAACAAGCAACACAACGAGCGCTACCCCACCAGCAACACCTAACCGCCAACGCAAAGGCGGCGTCATATCCGCACCACGACCCAAAGAAATCCCCTACCCTCAAGAACAATCGAATTCCGTTTAACGCAGTAGATAATCATACATTGACGCAAGCAAGAAGCGACAAATCTCCCAAGAACGGAAACACCGCAGGTAGAGCATAAATGAGCGAGCAGGTCGCATTTGAGACAAGGTGACGTGAAATGAAAGGGCGCTGACCTTTCGGTCGCGCCCTTGAAATTGAACGTCAGATTGTCCAAATGCGGCCCGCGCAGCGTCGGTAGGTTACGGCGTTCTACGAACGCCGTAACCTACAAAGCGTCAGCGCAGCGCTTGCAGATATGCGCGTGGCCGTTGTACTCGCCGACAGTGGTGCGATAGTTCCAGCAACGGTCGCAGCACTCGCCCTCGGCAGCCTCAATAGCAACGGAAAGCTCCTCGCCCTGGGTCAGCTCAACATCGGAGACGATGTAGAACTCGGCCAGGTCGACGGCTTTGTCGCCGGTCAACAGCGCATACATCTCGGCGGGAACGACCGCCTTGACGCGAACCTGCTGGCTCTTGGTGAAGGTGCCGGCAGAACGGGCATCCTCAAGGGCCTTGGTCACGGCGCTACGGAGCTCGAGCGAAGCCTCGAGCACGCCCTCAAACTCATTGGCCTCGTCGACCGTGATAGGCGACTTGTACCAATCGAGCAGCGCGGCGTACTTCTGGTGATCGACGCAGCCGGCGGGCGCATAGGCCATGGCCTCGTCGACGGTGTAGGACAAGATCGGCTGCAGATCGCGCATGAGCATCGAGAAGAGCTCGGCGAGCACGGTCTGAGCGCTGCGGCGCTCGAGCGAGCCGGGCTTCTCGCAGTACAGACGATCCTTCAGGGCGTCGAGGTACACGTTGGAGAGCTCGGTAACCACAAAGTCGTAAAGCGCACGGTAGGCGCGCGGGAACTCGTAGCAGGAGTAAGCGTCGTCGACCTCGGCCTGGACCTGGGTCAGGCGGGCAACCATGAGCTTGTCGAGCGGCAGCAGGTCGGCAAAGGCGACACCGTCGGTCTCGGGCTCAAACTGACCCTCGAGCTCGGAGAGCAGGAAGCGCAGCGTGTTGCGGAAACGGCGGTAGGCATCGGACGTACGAGCGAGAATCTCGTGGTCGATGGAAACGTCGGAGCTGGTGTCGACCGAGGCGACCCACAGGCGGATGATGTCGGCGCCCATCTCGTCGCAGACCTTGTTGGGGTCGATGACGTTGCCGAGCGACTTGGACATCTTGCGGCCCTGACCGTCGAGCGTGAAGCCCTGCGAGACGACTGCCTTGTACGGAGCATGGCCGTTGGCGCCCACCGAGGTGAGCAGCGAGCTCTGGAACCAACCGCGGTGCTGGTCGGAGCCTTCGAGATACACGTCAGCCGGGTACTCAAGCTCGGGGCGATACTCGCAGACGGCCTTCCAGGAGACGCCGGAATCCCACCACACGTCGAGGATGTCCTTATCGGCCTTGAGGTGATGGCCGCCGCACTTGGGGCAGACGCAGGCCTCACCCAGGTAGCTCTCGGGAGCGTCGGTGAACCAGGCGTCGGAGCCCTTCTCGTGGAAGAGCTTGATGACGGCGTCGAGCGTGGCATCATTCATGACCTTCTCGCCGCAGTCGGCGCAGGTGTAGCTGGGGATAGGCACGCCCCAGTTGCGCTGACGGCTGATGCACCAGTCGGGACGCTGCTCGACCATGGCACCGATGCGGTTGGCCGCGTGGGCCGGATACCACTTGACGTTCTCGCGGACCTCTTTGCCAGCCTGCTCGCGCAAACCGGTCTTGTCCATCGAGACAAACCACTGGTCAGTAGCACGGAAGAGCACCGGGTGCTTGCAGCGCCAGCAGTGCGGATAGCTGTGCGTGATCTTCTTCTCGAGAACCAGGGTGCCGCGCTCGCGCAGGAACTCGATGATATGCGGGTTGGCCTCATCGGTATCCATACCGCTGAAGGGACCACCGGTGCCAAACTCCTCGCCGGTGTAGAACTTGCCGTCGTCATCGACCGGCATGCAGATGTCGGTGATGCCCTCCTTGAGGCAGGCGAAGTAGTCGTCGACGCCGTGGCCAGGCGAGTTGTGGACGATACCGGTACCGTCGTCGACACCGACGTAATCGGCCAGCAGCGCCACGCCCTCAACACCGTCAAAGATCGGCTGCTTGTAGTGGATGTGGTGGAAGGTCTCAGCGGGAACCACATAGGGCTTGCCGGCGACCATAACCGGGGTGTACTCCCAGCCAAACTCCTCGCAGCACTTGGGAGCCAGGTCCTCGAGCATGACCTCGGCACGGCCATCGTGCTCAACGGCGACATAGGCGGCGCCGGGCTTAAGGGAAACGGCCTGGTCAGAGGGGATGGTCCACGGCGTGGTCGTCCAGATGATAAAGTCGACCGGGCCGTCGAAGTTCTCGAGGCCGGCGGGCTTGGAGGTCATCTCAAAGCGCACGAAGATGGAGGGGCTCGTCTCGTCGGAGTACTCAATCTCGGCCTCGGCCAGCGCGGTGTGGCAGTGCTTGCACCAGTGAACCGGCTTGTGGCCGCGATAGATCATGCCCTTATCGAACATGGCCTTGAAGACCTCGATGTCGGCGGCATCGTGCTGGTGATAGAGCGTCAGATAGGGGTTATCCCAGTCGCCGAGCACGCCCAGACGACGGAAACCGGCCTTCTGCAGCTCGATGTTCTCGACAGCGAACTCGTTGCAGAGCTCACGAATCTTGGCCGTGGGGGTCTGGTTGAACTTCTCGGTGCCGAGCTTCTCCTCGACCTTGTGCTCAATCGGCTGACCGTGGCAGTCCCAACCGGGGACATAGGGAACCTCATAGCCCTGCATCATCCAGTAACGGTTGATCATGTCCTTGGAGATCTTGTTCATGGCGTGGCCGATGTGGATCGGGCCGTTGGCGTACGGAGGACCGTCGTGCAGCACGAACTTCTTGTGACCCTCGTTCTTCTTCAGAACCTGCTCGTAGACCTTGTTGTCCTGCCAGTCCTTGAGTCGCTTGGGCTCGGACTTGGAAAGACCGGCACGCATGGGAAAACCGGTCTTGGGCAGATTCATCGTCTGCTTGTACTCGTTTGCCACGGTACCCCTTTCATGTCATGGGCGCACACGCCCGTTGGGCACCAAAAAAGCGCCCGTCCCTACAAGCTGGGACGAAGCGCCACAAAACGAGCTGTACGCCCGCAAAAGCTCTTCGTTTAACCACCCAGCTTAGATGCCCTCGCCCGCGTATTCGCGCGCTCGCATCCGTTACTCGGCTGGCCTGTATCGACGACCATCTCGGCGATATCTACTAAGACGTGCCTGCGCGGCACGTCCGTTGGGACCGCAGCTCCGGGGTGATATTCATCGGTCGCATGCACGGGTTCTCAGCGCTCCCCGCTCTCTGTGGCATGCGGACGGCCGACTACTCGTCCCCATCAACGCTTATGCGGAGTATGCTAGCACGTTCCGCGCCGGCGAAAAACCCTCAACACTGGTTTTATACGTTCGAAATTTCTCGCGGCTGTGGACCTTCTCTTGGAGCAAAATACCTGAAAGCACTTTATCGAACGAAAGAAGGTTGCTATGCGCACGATTGGAATGAGCGACTACACCGTTGGCGAGGATTGCTTTGACGAGCTGCCCGGCGCGCTGGCCGAGTACGGCGCGAAGAAGGTCGCGATCATCGGTGGCAAGCGGGCACTGGCCGCAGCACTTCCCGGTATCGAAGCTGCGCTGGCGGGTACCGACGTCGAGATTCTGGAGACGCGCGTCTACGGCACCAACAGTACGCGCGCAAATATCGCCAAGGTCGTGAACTCCCCCGCTTGCCAGCAGGCAGACGTGCTTATCGCCTGTGGCGGCGGCAAGGCACTCGACACCGTCAAGACAGCGGCCATCGAGCTCAAGAAGATCGTCTTCACCGTCCCGACGATCTGTTCCAACTGCTCGGCCGCGACCGCCATTGCCGTCGTGTACAACGACGACGGCTCGCTCGAGGGATATTCGTACCCCAACCGACCTGCGCATATCTTCATCAACCCCAAGATTATCGCCGAAGCTCCGGCGGAGTACTTTTGGGCCGGCGTGGGCGACGCCCTGTCCAAGCAGCCCGAGGTCGAGTACGCCACGAGCGCCGGTAATTTGGAGCACACCGCCGGTCTTGGCCTGGCACTCGCTCACACCTGTTCCGAGCCGCTGTTTACCTATGGCGTCCAGGGTCTTGAGGACGTACGCCAGAATCTGTCGAGCGAGGCCGTCAAGCAGATCGCGCTCGACATCGTGGTCAACACGGGCTATGTCTCGAACCTGACCAACCAGAACGATTACTACTACAACTCGAGCGTGGCACACGCGTTCTACAACGCTACCTGCAGCATTCCGCGTGAGGGCACCTACCTGCATGGCGAGGTCGTGAGCCTGGGCGTGCTGGTACTGTTTGCCTATACGGGCGATACCGAGAACCTTGAGCGCTACGCCGCCTTTAACAAGCAGATGGGGCTGCCCGTAACGCTTGAGCAGGTTGGCCTTACCGAGGCAGATATCCCGGCCCTGTGCGAATACGCGCACGCCACCAACGAGTGGAAGCAGGGAAACCCCGAGCCCTTCACCGACGAAAAATTCGCCGCCGCCATCAAGGCTGCCAACGCCTACGGCCACACCCTCTAGCTCTAACCCAAAACCACCACAAGGGAGCAGTACCTTTGTGGTGGTTTTTTATTGCACCAGCATGCTGGGGTCGAACTCGCTAGCCGGGATCACGCGATAACCGTGGCGAAGCAGTAAATCAACGAAGACGCCGTTGCCCGCCGTAAGGGTGCCGCTGAATGTTCCGTCGTAAATGTGACCCGCACCACACGAGGGGCTGCGGTCCTGCAGGATGCACGCGGCGATCTCAGACGGACCGCCCGCCTGCTCGCACATATCGAGCGCACGTTGGGCACCCAGGCGAAATTCGCGATCAACCGAGATGCCCTCGCAGGTACGGACCTCGCCGTTCACAATCTCGGACGGCTTGCGCGGCGTGGGCAGGCCGCCAAAGACCTCAGGGCACACCAAGAGGACCTCGGTCCCCGTGCGCTCGCAAGCCTCGATCAGCTCTCGATGATAGTTATCGAGCCCGTTATACTTGCAGCTCTCACCCATTAAACAGGCGCTCACCACGATCTTCATATACAACACTCCCCACGCAAAACGCCCCATTTGAGATGGACACTCAAATGGGGCGATTGACACTGCGCAACTAGTATTACTGCTGCTTCGGCATCAGCGGATTCTCGCGCGTGAGGAGATTCATAAACTCCTCGCCCGTGATCGTCTCCTTCTTGTACAGATAACGAGCCAGCTCATGGAGCTTAAACTTGTTCTCCTTCAGAATCTGCAGGGCGCGGTCGTGCGCATCCTCGATCAGCTTGGCGACAATTGCGTCCACGCGCTCGGCCGTACCGGGGGCGCAGGTGAGCGACGTATCCTGGTTGAGGTACGCATTTTGGACAGTACCGAGCGCCATCATGCCAAACTCATCGGACATACCAAAGCGCGTCACCATGTTACGGGCGAGTTTGGTGGCCTGCTCGATATCGTTGGCGGCGCCGGTCGTCATCTCGCCAAAGATGAGCTCCTCGGCCGCGCGGCCACCGCAGTAGACGGCGAGCTTGTCCAGGACCTCCTGGCGCGTGGTCAGGAAGCGCTCGTCCTCCTCGACCTGCATGGTGTAGCCCAGAGCGCCGCTCGTGCGCGGCACGATGGTGATCTTGGTAACCGGCGCGGAACCCTTTTGGCGGGCAGCGACGATGGCATGACCGATCTCGTGGTAGGAAACGACCTGCTTCTCGTGGTCGGAAAGCACCGTGGACTTACGCTGCTGGCCGGCAATGACGACCTCCACCGACTCCTCGAAGTCGTCCTGGGTCGCGCGCTTGCGGCCTTCGCGAACAGCGCGCAGGGCACCCTCGTTGATGATATTGGCAAGGTCGGCGCCCGAGGCACCGGGCGTGGCGCGGGCAATAGCGGTCAGGTCGATCGGCGGCTGCGTCTTCACGCTCTTGGCATGCAGCTCGAGGATGTTCTTGCGGCCAGTCAGGTCGGGCAGCTCAACGGGAATGCGGCGGTCAAAACGACCGGGGCGCAGCAGGGCGGGATCGAGGCTGTCGGGACGGTTGGTCGCAGCGAGGACGACGATGCCCTTGTGGTTATCGAAGCCGTCCATCTCGGTCAGCAGCTGGTTGAGCGTCTGCTCGCGCTCGTCGTTGCCACTAAAGCCGCCGCCATCGCGCTTCTTGCCGATGGTATCGATCTCATCGATAAAGACGATACACGGGGCCTTTTCCTTGGCCTGCTTAAACAGGTCACGAACCTTGGCGGCACCGCGGCCGACGAACATCTCGACGAACTCAGAACCCGAAATGCTAAAGAACGGCACGCCCGCCTCGCCGGCAACAGCCTTGGCAAGCAGGGTCTTACCAGTACCCGGAGGACCGACAAGGAGAGCACCGCGCGGAAGCTTGGCGCCGATCTCCTCGTAGCGCTGCGGATTCTCCAGAAAGTCGACGACCTCCTTGAGGGACTCCTTGGCCTCTTCCTGGCCGGCGACGTCCTTAAAGGTCACGCCAACATCCTTGGAGGCAATCACGCGAGCGCCGGACTTGCCCAGTCCGCCGCCGCCAAAGCCGCCGCCAAAGTTCATAGACGGGCCGTCATCGCCCATAGCCTTCTTCATACGGCGGTTGAGCCACCAACCGATCAGGAAGAAGATGGCCATGGGAAGAATAAGCGTAAGCAGGTAGTAGGTCATCAGACCCGAGTTTTTATCGGGAACGACCGACTCCAGGGACGCACCGGATTCAAGCACACGATCGGTAAAGCCCGCGTCATTCGGCACACCGGTCGTCTTGTAGGCGATGTTCTCGTCCTCACCCTTCTTGGTGTAATAAATGGTGTAATCGTCGGTATTGTACTCGACCTTGTCGACACTCTTCTTATCGAGCGCTTTGACAAACGTCGAGTAATCGGTCTTCGTAATCTGCTGCGTGTGACCGATGTTGGGGAACAGAACGGTCGAGAGCACGAGGTAGACGACGAAGGCGATGAGCACGTAGAGGATCATATTCCGTCTACGTTTGTTGTCATCCATCTCCATCTGCTTGAACTCCATCTACTGGGGTTGATAATGCTATCTAGAATACCCAACCCGGACGGCGAT
>DBFCNY010000010.1:0-8790 GCA_048298285.1 Collinsella sp. | reverse complement strand
CTGGAATTGAACCAGTTGCGGGGCGCTTTTCGCTAAAAGGACAAAACAGCAGGAAAAACCTGCCAAAATAAACCTGTCCCTAAATAGCAGGTTTTACTGGAGGGTTGCGTCGATTGCCTTGACCAGGGCGCTGCGCATGCCGGCGT
Organism: Collinsella sp.; assembly: GCA_048298285.1. Classification (GTDB taxonomy): domain Bacteria; phylum Actinomycetota; class Coriobacteriia; order Coriobacteriales; family Coriobacteriaceae; genus Collinsella. Next base: position 8,644 of record DBFCNY010000010.1, on the reverse strand, counting down.
CCTCGAGCGCGACGACGCCCTTGATGGTGGCACCGCCGGGCGAGCACACGGCATCCTTCATCGCTGCGGGATGCTGACCGGTTGCGAGCTGCAGCTTTGCCGTACCCAGCACCATCTGGCTCACAATGCGATAGGCATCGGCGCGCGGGATACCGTGCTTGACCGCCGCATCGCCCAGGGCCTCGATTGCCATGGCGACAAATGCCGGAGCGCAACCACCCACCGTGCCGCCCACAAACAGCAGGCTCGTATCGAGCTCAACCACCGCACCGAGCTTGCCAAGCAGATCAAGCACCACTGCGCTCTGTTCATCACTAAGCGTGGAAGCCTTCTCGCAAGCGATGACGCCCTCGCCCACCGAAACCGGTGTGTTGGGCACCGTCGAGATATGCGCGACGCCCGGCAGGACCTGCTCCCACTTGGCACTGTCCCAGGTCCAGGCAACCGACAGAACGACCTTTTTGGCAAGAGCATCCTTGAGCGGGGCGAATACCTTCTCGATCATGTACGGCTTGACCGCAGCGACCACGATATCGGATGCGGAGACAACCTCGGCGGCATCGTGGCAAGCGGCCATGCCGCGCGCCTCGCAGCGCTCAACCAGTGCGTCGTAGCGACCCGCGCAGGCGCACATGTCGCTCGCAGCTACACCGGCAGCGATCCAGCCATCGGCCATAGCGCTCGCCATATTGCCAAAACCGACAAATCCAATCTTCATATCTCATAGTCCTTTCAGACACATTCCTCAAAACGAAAGGTATTGTCCCACGCCATTGTTTCGTATTGCCGACCTATTTGTGATACGGCTCGCCACGACTGATCTTGCAGGCACGGTAAATCTGCTCTAGCAGCACCACACGCGCCAGGTTATGCGGCAAGGTAATGCGTCCAAAGCTGAGCATCTCGTCGGCTCGTGCGCGCACGTCATCGCTCACGCCGTCCGAACCGCCGATTACAAAGGCAATGTCGCTGCTGCCTCGCAGCATAAGATCGTCGAGCCTCGCCGAGAGCTCCTCACTCGAACGCTCCATGCCCTCGATAGCCAGCAGGATCACATGCGCTCGAGACGGCAAGGCAGCAAGAATCGCCGCCCCCTCCTTGTCGCGCGCGGCATCCACGCCGCCCGCCTTAGCCGGGTCGATATCGGCCACCTCGCGGATATCAACCTTGGCATAGGCACCCAGGCGCTTGGTGTACTCAGCGCAGGCGTCCTTCCAAAAGCGCTCCTTGAGCTTACCGACACAAACGACGGTGTATTTCACGCGTGTCTACTCCTTTGACTCGTTCTGAACCTTACCGGCAGCCAGCATCTGCTCGAACATAGAGGCCGACTGCGAAAAGTCGCTCGGCAGCACGACCGTCGAGGTTTTACCCGTGCGAGCGAACTCCGTCATCATCTCGGACCACTGCGTAAACATGAACAGTTGGTTGGCCTCGTCATTGCCGACTCCCGTCTCCTGGATGATCTCGAGCGAATCCTTGATGCCCAGCGCGATGGCCTTGCGCTGGTTGGCGATGCCCTCGCCCGCCTTTTCCATCGCCTCAGCCTCGGCGGTCGCCTCGGTGACGCGCTTGATGCGGTCGGCCTCGGCGAGCTCCTGCGCGGCAGCGCGCTTTCGCTGGGCGGCATTGATGTCGTTCATGGAGTTCTCGACCTCGGTCGGCAGCGCGATTTTGGTGATGAGTGTCGACACGAGGGTGAAGCCGTAGGCAGCCATCTGCTCGGACACGGTAGCGTTGACATCCTTGGCGATGTCATCCTTCTTGGCAAAGACCTCATCGAGTGTGTAGACGGGAATCGAAGAGCGCAGGGCGTCGGTGATGAAGTCACGCATCTGGTCGACGGGCTCCTGCAGCATATAGTAGCTCTTGTAGATGCCCGAATCTGCCGGGCCGGCGCCCATGTCATAGCTCACGTGGTACTGAGCAGAGACCTCAAGGCCGATGGTCACGTTGTCCTGAGTCTTAACGTCGATGTCAAAACCGTTTTTCATGGTGCGCAGACTCACCGTAGCGGCCTTGCGGTCGATCACGGGCACCTTCATGTGGAAGCCCGCGTTGACGATGCGGTTAAACTTGCCCAGACGCTCGATGATCACGGCATGCTGTTGTTCAACGACATAGCAGGCGTTGGGAAGCAGTAACAACAAAATGATGATGGGAATCAAAAGGCTGGTAAGGGCGGCGATGATACCGGACAACAGCATGGTCTCTCCTCTGATAGGCATACGTTGGCACTAGGATACCCGTCCAAGGAGATCGTGCATAACAAAAAAGCCCCCATTGCTAGGAGCTCTTTCATTTAATGGTGCGGGCGAAAGGACGTCCGCGTATCCGCACCGGCTTCGGCCGCCTGCCGGCGTCCTCGCCAGCTCGCTAAAAACGCTCCGCGCTTTCTTTACGCTCGCTCCTTCGCAGGTTCAAGTCCCCGCGATGGGCCCATAACAAAAAAGCCCCCATTGCTGGGAGCTCTTTCATTTAATGGTGCGGGCGAAAGGACTTGAACCTTCATGGGGTTGCCCCCATACGGACCTGAACCGTACGCGTCTGCCAATTCCGCCACGCCCGCGTGCAGGAATTAGAATAACGGAGCGCCACCGCGAACGCAAGAACTATTTTTGAAAAAGTTTGCAGGCATTTTCCCAAGCGGCTTGCGCGATTGCCTCAGCATCCTCGCCGGTACGATCGACACGGTCGTTAACCAGCGCGTTTGCCGTAATGGAGATCATTGCGGGCTCGCATTCAAGACCGCGGATGGGCTCCGGAGCCATATACGGGCAATCCGTCTCGAACAAAATTCGATCGAGTGGGGTTGCCGCAAATGCCTCGCGCACGTCGTCGTTGCGCTTAAAGGTGGCCGCACCACCATAGGCGATATAGCAGCCCAGCTCCACAAAGCGCTCCATCGTGGCGCGGTCCTCGCCAAAGCAGTGCAGCACACAACCGGCCTGGGGCACGCCCACCTCACGAAGCACGTTGTACGCATCAACGTGCGAGGTGCGCTCATGGTCCGTGTCTTCGTGGCGCAGATGCAGCTCCACCGGCACGTTACGGCACACGGCAAGCTCGAGCTGACGCGCCATGCAGTCAATCTGCACGTTATGGGGTGCCGGCGCGATATCGTCGTCATAGTCCATGTGGTAGTCCAGGCCGATTTCGCCAATACCGGCGCATAAGGAATCATCGAGCGCGGCAACGACCTGTGCGTGAACGTCGTCGGTATAGCCCGGTGCGCCATACGGATGCACGCCGGCAAGATACTTGATCTGCGGGATATCCTGCATCGGCAGAATTTCGCGCACGAGCCAGTCGCTATAGTCCGTCACACTGCGTTTGTCAGCGATGGGGTCGAGCATCGTCACCAACAGGTCGACGCCTGCCGCCTTGGCACGCACGAGCGTCTCAGGCACATCCTTGCCCCAGAACGAAAGTAGATGCGCATGCGTGTCGGCAAGCGGTGCCAAGGGCACGGGACAAGCAACCGTCTTCTTTTTCTTGGTAAACGTCACACGTTCGGCATTAGGCATCATGGATTAGCTCCTGGGCCAGACGGACAAAGTCAGCGACATCAAGCGTCTCGGCGCGCGTGGTGGGTGCGATACCGCAAGCCTCAAAGGCGGCATCGAGCACGTCCTTGGCAAAGCCGTTGGCGCTCATGGAATTGCGGATGGTCTTGCGACGCTGGGCAAATGCAGCATCAATCACGCGAGCCACAAAGTCGCGATCGAGCCCTTCGGGCACCACGCCGTCAACACGGTCGATACGCACGACGGCCGAGTCCACGTGCGGCGCCGGCATAAAGCAACGCGGCGGCACCTCAAAACGACCCGTCACCTGCGCATACAGGCCGAGCTTTGCCGTATAGCCGCCATAGGTCTTGTTGCCCGGCGTTGCGGCAATGCGATCGGCAACCTCCTTTTGAACCATGACGACGGCGCGCTTGAGCGCGGGCATCGTCTGGAAGAACTGCAGGATGATCGTCGCCGCCACGTTATAGGGCAGGTTCGCAACAAATACCGTTGGCTCACCGCCTGCAGCCTGCTCAATCTGCCCCGGCGTCACCTTGAGCGCGTCACCCATGATAAAGCGGAAGTTGGCATAGTCGGCGGCGTGGGCGTCAAGCACCGGCTCAAGCTCGGGATCGGCCTCGATCGACGTAACGCACGCCGCCTCCTGCAGCAACGCAAGTGTCAACGTACCGCAACCCGGACCCACCTCGAGTACGCACTCGTCACCTGCAAGCTCGGCAAGCTCGCAGATACGCTCGATCACATGATTGTCGATTAGAAAGTTCTGGCCCAGGCGATGCTTAGTCGCAAGGCCAAACTCCTCTAGCAGCTCCCTGGTGGCCGTGGGGTTTGCCAAAGGCGAAGTTGTCATGGTTGCCTCCTTAGCATGATGGCGGCGTCTTGAAACAGAAGGGCATGGACCGTGGTGGCCATGCCCTTACAGCTAAACAGCAAATTGCCGATATGGCGCTCGCGCGGTCTCTACGCCAGACGCGGGAACAGCGGCTCGCCCTTCTCGACAGGCTGACCGCCGGCAAGCAGGCCCCAAGCGCAAATGCCCTTGAGGTCGTCGGTCGCGGCCTCGTCCTCGCAGGACAGGCGGCGCAGGGCCTCGGCAGAGGTCTGAGGCATGAGCGGCATCAGCAGGTGGGCGGCAATGCGGATGGCCTCGAGCAGGTTGTAGATCACAAACGCCAGCTCGTCAGCCTTGGCCTCGTCCTTGGCAAGTGCCCAAGGCTCGGAGTCCTCGATGTAGTGGTTGGCGGCATGGATGAGCTCCATGACCTCGTCCTTGGCTCCGCCGTAATCGAGCACGTCCATCTTGGCCATGTAGCGCTCGACCAGACCATCGGCGATCTTTGCCAGCGGGTTGTCGAACGCATCGAACGATGCGGGCTTGGCGGGCGCGCAACCATCAAAGTACTTGCCGCTCATGTTGAGCGAACGCGAGATAAGGTTGCCCCAGCTGTTGGCCAGGTCGGCGTTGTAGACCTGCTCCATGCGATCGAAGCTGATGGCACCGTCGGTGCCGGGGACGACGTCGGTCATGAAGTAGTAGCGATAGCCCTCGACGCCCAACATGTCGATAACGTCCTGCGGAGCGATGGCGTTGCCGCGGCTCTTGGACATCTTCTCGGCCTTGCCAGTCTCGGCATTGCGCACGGTCAGGAAGCCGTGGGCAAAGACGTGCTCGGGCAGGGCCTCGCCAATGGCCATGAGCATGGCGGGCCAAATGACGCAGTGGAAGCGGATGATGTCCTTACCCACGATGTGGAACTGCGCGGGCCAGCGATAGGCCAGCTCGGCACGCGCCTCGTCGGTGTCGACACCGTAGCCGACGGCCGTCATATAGTTGAGCAGCGCATCGAACCACACGTAGGTCACGTGACCCTCGTCAAACGGGACCTGGATGCCCCAGTCAAAGCTCGTACGGCTCACGGAAAGGTCATTAAGGCCGCCCTCGACAAAGCTGCGTACCTCATTCATACGGAACGCAGGCTCGACAAAGTCGGGGTGCTCGTCATAGAGCTTGAGCAGCTTGTCCTGGAAGGCGGAAAGCTTAAAGAAGTAGGACTCCTCCTGCACGCGCTCAAGCGGACGGTGGCAGTCGGGGCACAGGTGCTGGCCGACGCTGCCGTACTCCTCGTCGCCCTTCTGGACCTGCGTATCGGTGAAGTAGGTCTCGTCAGGCACGCAATACCAACCGTCGTAGCTGCCCTTATACAGGTAGCCGGACTCCTTCATGCGCTCCCACAGGTACTGCACGGCATGATGCTGGCGCGGCTCGGTGGTGCGGATGAAGTCGTCGTTGGAGATCTCGAGCTTGCTCCAAAGCTCCTTGAAGTGCGGAGCCTGGCTGTCGGTCCACTCCTGCGGCGTCATGTTGTGCTTGGCTGCGGCCTCGGCGACCTTCTCGCCGTGCTCGTCCATGCCGGTCAGGAACTTGACGTTATAGCCGGCGGAGCGACGATAACGGGCCTGGACGTCGGCGATGATGGTGGAATAAGCCGTGCCCAGATGCGGATCGGCGTTGACGTAGTAGATGGGCGTCGTGATAAAGAACGAAGGCTTGCTTTGATCCATGGGGTTTGTCCTCCAGAAAAACGTTGCATACAGGGGATGATTCTAGCGCAAGGGCTGGATATCCTCCATCTATTGCATATCGAGCACCATGGCATAGACATCGCGCTTGCGGCGCGAGTACTTCTGTGACAGGCGCTTTGCCACCGCGGAGGCGGGCTCCCCCTCCTCGAGCGCGGTGCGAATGTCCTCACGCAGGGCTTCGTCGGGGTCTACCGCTGCGGCTCCAACCGGCGCAATGCCGGCATCCTCATCCTCGCTCGGCGGCGCGATGACCAGCGCAATCTCACCCTTTACCTCGCCACGGGCGCGCAGCTCCTCGGTTAGCTGGGCGGCGGATCCACGCAAGACTTCCTCGTGCAGTTTGGTGAGCTCGCGGCAGACGGCGACATCGCGCTGGGGAAAGACCTCGGCCACGGCCTCGAGCGTCGCGACGATGCGATGTGGAGACTCGTAGAAGATGAGCGCGCCGGGGACGACGGCAAGTCGCTGCAGTCGGCGCACGCGGTCGCCGTGCTTGCGACCCAAAAAGCCTTCGAAGAAGAAATGCTCGCAGGGAATACCGGACGATACGAGCGCCGTGACGCAAGCAGAGGGGCCGGGAATTACCTCGACAGGCACATCCACCTCGCGCGCCGCCTCAACCAAAGCCTGGCCGGGATCAGACACACTCGGCATACCGGCGTCCGAGGCAAAGGCGAGGGTCTCCCCCGCCAGCAGGCGGTCGACCAGACCGGCGGCGCGGCTGGCGATCACGTTCTCGTCGCAACGAACGAGCGGCTTGGAGACGCCTAGGTGCATCAGCAACTTTGAGGTCACACGCGTGTCTTCGCAACAGATGGCATCGGCGGCAGCAAAGGCCTCGCCGACGCGCGGGGACAGGTCGCCCAGATTGCCGATGGGCGTACCGACCACATAAAGTTTGCCCGTACGGGCGCTGTTTTGCGTCATATCAACCTATTCAATCATGCCGCGCTCGAGCGTGCCGAGTGCCGCGCGGGCGTCCCATGCTGCAATACGCTTCTCGGTCTTCCACGTTTGGAAGAACCAGCCAGCCGCCGGCGCAAACGATGCCAGCTGGTTGGCGATGAACACGCGCTCGTACGCATTGCGGCCCTCGGGCGTAACCGACGAGTTGGCAAAAATCGCCGCACCCGACCATTCACCCACCAAAACGGGGAACCCAGTTGCGACCGCCTCTTTGAGCTCGCGCTTGTTGCGCGAAATCGCCGTCGTCAGACCGCGGGGGCTCGTGATGTCGAGCGCATACTCGTCGCGGTAATGGTACAGGTGAAGGTCCATGTAGACGTTCTTGTACTTGGCACCGCGCATAAAGTGCTTCCACTCGCCGGGGTGTCCCGAAGAGGAAAAGACGACGATCTTGTCCTCGGGCATATACGAACGAACGAGCTCGTACGCGTCACGATAGAAGTTGCGCAGGTAGTGCGCCGGAATGCCATCCGTCATGGTAAAGAGGCTCTTGCGTACGCTCATCTGCGGCGTATCCAACAGCTCGATGCCCAGCAGGCTCTCGGCCTCACCATAGCGATCGGCCAGGCGCTCGAGCACATCGAGCGCAACGTGACGGCCATTGGTGGACGAATGCCACTCGGCAACAGCCTCCGGCGTGGTGGGCGAATCGTTGGAATCGCCCTGACCACCGGGTACAGTCGCCAGATCGAGCAGTACGTGGATGCTGTACTTGGCGGCCCACTCAATAGCGCGGTCGATATAATCGACAACCGAGATGTAGGAAGCGTCGGACTCCTGCGAGCCAAAGGCATACCACGGCACCGGCAGGCGCACGGCGTTGAGACCGATCTGCGCCATACGACGAAAATCGTCCTCACTCACAAACGTCTCGTAATGGCGACGCATGCGCTCGTTATAGGCAGCGGTGCCCATGGCCTCCTGCAGCTCGGCTGCATTGGATGCTCCGGTCGCTGCATAGAGCGACGGGGTCACCCAGGGCTCGGGAATAAACCAGCCAGAGAGATTAACGCCGAGAATCCTCTCCATCACGGCCCCCTTCGAATCGCGCAGGCCGAACCTGCATCGTATTGCATAGGAAAAGTATCGTTTTGAGTATACCCGCGCGTGCGGACAGGCGACCGAACGGTCTACAAAGTGGCGCAAAAGTGGGGGGGAATGTCTGGGCAGGCGGGCCCGAGATGGCGCGCCGAGATGTACACGCGCGCCGGAAGTAGGCGACCGGAAAGCGTGTCCCGTTTTTTCGCAAAAGACTGGGATGCATTTTCCGTTCGAGGCCTCAACCGGAAAATGCATCCCGTTCTGAGCGCGGGATCTGGGACGCAGTTTCCGCCAAGGGCCGCAAAAGGAAAGCGCGTCCCATTCTGACGCCGGATTCCAGGTCACGCTTTCCCAAGCGGCCTCAAAGCGGAAAACGTATCCCGCTCTGAAGCCAAATTCCGGGACGCAGTTTCCGCGGGTCTCTCGATAAAAGAAAAGGACCCCTTTGCAGAGGTCCTAGTCAATTCAAGGTGGCGGGGAAGGGAATCGAACCCCTGACACGAGGATTTTCAGTCCTCTGCTCT
>DBFCNY010000009.1:0-5549 GCA_048298285.1 Collinsella sp. | reverse complement strand
CGGGACTTGCAGCGACGGACCTCAGGACACTCTTACACCACGTCTGCGCGCGCGACCCCCTGCATACCGACCTCGGGCAAAAAATCGGGATTTCTCGATGTTTTCTACGGATGATGGGCGGGGTTATGGGCTGACAGCGTTTGATTTGCAGGGATATTCGCGGTCTTTGGCATTTATCGTGGCGCCCGAAGCTCTTGGTTATGTTGAATACTCCTAAAAATGCACGGCGCTTAGAGGGGGACCTTCGCGAAAAAGGAAACCGCCCCGTCGAAGTATGCATTCGACGGGGCGGTTTATGCATTTGGCCGATTAAGGATGCGCTGCCAAACTACTAGAACTTGACGGTCGGGGCCTGGCGGGCTGCTTCGGCGGCCTCGAAGCCCTGGCGCTCCTTAAACTGGAAGATGCCGGCAAAGATGACAGCCGGGAACGTTTGAATGGCGTTGTTGTAGCTGAGCACGCAGTCGTTGTAGCTCTGGCGTGCATAGCTAATCTTGTTCTCGGTATCCTCGAGCGATGCCTGCAGCTGCGTAAAGTTGGTGTTTGCCTTAAGATCGGGATAGGCCTCGGCTACGGCGAAGAGCTGGCGCAGCGCACCGGTCAGCACGTTGTCGGCTTCCATCTTGGCTTCGGGCGTGGTGGCCTTGACGGCGGTGTTACGCGCGCTGATCACGGCGGAGAGCGTCTCCTGCTCGTGCTTGGCGTAGCCCTTGACGGTCTCGACCAGGTTGGGGATCAGGTCGTTGCGGCGCTGCAGCTGCGTATCGATGTTCTGCCAGGCGTTATCGATGCGGTTACGCTTGGTGACCATGTTGTTGTAGATGCCGGCGATGGCGCAGACAATCATAATGACAACAACGATGCCGATGATGACGGTAATCATGATGTCTCCGTTTCGAATGGCCGCGGCGGCATGCGCCAGCTGCCGTTGGTATAACGCTACTAGTATACCCGCAACGTTTTGCCGTGCCGAACTTTCCGGTAAGCGTTGTGTTTTCGGCGGGGTTGGCACCGGGACAAAGCACGCGAGGTACAGGTGTAAGATATGCGACAGATTGACGAGTGTTGTCTTTGCCCCGAGGATGGCGATACCAGTGGACCTTCGCATTAAGAAAACCTACCGCGCCCTGTTCGATGCCTTCACCGAGCTTCTCGAGGAGCATTGTTTTGAGGACCTGACGGTTGCCATGCTGTGCGACCGCGCCATGATTCGCCGCACGACGTTCTACAAGCACTTTCGCGACAAGAACGATTACTTTGCCTTTTATATCGATGAACTCATGTCGGGCTTGCCGCAAAAACAGCCCGATGAGGCCGGCGCAGTGTCTGCCGAGGACGTGCGCGCGCTTCGGCACGCGATTTTGGACGATGCCATGGATTTAATTCTGGCGCACGAGCAGCTCATGGATAACATTTTGGCAAGCAGCATGTCGGGCATGTTGACCAACGTCATTTGCGACCGCATTGCCCGCTCCATCCGCGAGCGTGTGATGAACGTGCTCGCCGAGGATGCCCTGGCCCCCGTGTCACTCGAGACGACGTCTGAGTTTGTCGCCGGCGGTATTATTCGACTTTTCACGATATGGTGGGAATCGGGCCACGATCTGGAGCGTCGACCTGAGATAGCCGACGTGGTCGATGCGCTGTTTGAGCGAACCATGACGCCGGTGAATCACTAAAAGTGGCGGAGAGAGGGGGATTCGAACCCCCGGAACGCTCTCGCGCTCAACGGTTTTCAAGACCGCCGCATTCAACCGCTCTGCCATCTCTCCGTGAGTCGTAATGATAGCATCGTTTTGAATCTGCAACAGGGAAGGCGAACGATGACGATCACCGAAATCGACGAGAAGTTCATGCGCGAGGCGCTGGCGGAGGCGCGAGCCGCCGCGGCGGTGGGCGAGGTACCCATCGGAGCCGTAGTGGTGCGCGACGGCGAGATCGTCGCGAGGGCGCACAATCGGCGCGAGCTCGATCAGGATCCTTCGGCTCATGCAGAGTTCGCGGCCCTGTGCGCTGCCGCTCGGTCGCTCGGTCGCTGGCGCCTTTCCGACTGTACGGTCTATGTGACGTTGGAACCCTGCTGCATGTGCGCAGGCCTTATGGTTAACGCGCGCGTGGGGCGCTGCGTGTATGGCGCGAGCGACGCCAAGGCGGGCGCGTTGGGATCCCTATACGATTTGAATGCCGACTCGCGCCTGAATCATCGGTTTAGCGTGACGGCTGGGGTCCTGGCGGATGAATGCCGCGAGCTGCTGAGTAGCTATTTTGGCGGTCTGCGCGGAGCGGGCGGCGCTGATTGCGGTTGTGGGGCCGATCTTGACGCGCACGTCGCTCACGCCGCAGCGCTTGCAGGTGCCGGTGAGGATGCTGGCGCGGCGGTTGACTTTGGCCCCGCGTGCCGCCGGCCCCGCCGCGTGCTGCTGGCGATCGACTCCTTTAAGGGCAGTGTTTCGAGTGCGCAGGCAGAGGCGGCGGTTGCCGAAGGCGTACGACGCGTTTGGCCCGATGCCGAGGTGCGCACATTGCCGCTGGCGGATGGCGGTGAGGGGACGCTCGATGCCGTTGCCGCGTGCGGCGGTGAGATTGTGACCTGCGAGGTGGCAGGCCCCTTGGACAAGCGCGCGTCTGCCCGGATGCTGGTTGATGTCGAGCGCGAGTCCGCGGTCATCGAGATGGCCGAGGCGGCCGGCATTGGGTATTCGCCTTGCACGGAGTTGTCGGCGCTGGCTGCTACAACCTATGGCGTGGGCGAGCTGATGTTCCGTGCAGTTCGTGCCGGGGCAAAGACTATCTATATTGGCTTGGGCGGCAGCGCCACCAACGATGGTGGCGCCGGTATGCTGCAGGCGCTGGGCGCGCGCCTTGTCGATGAGTGTGGCTGCAATATCGCCCCCGGTCTTGCGGGTCTCGAACACGTGGTGAGTATCGATTTGGCGCCAGCGCTTCGGGCGCTGAACGGCGCGCGTGTCGTGGTGCTTTCCGATGTCGAGAATCCGCTCGTGGGACGCCGAGGCGCCCTAGCGGTGTTCGGTGGGCAGAAGGGCCTGCCGACAGATGACGCCGAGGCGCTTCACAAGTGCGACAGCTGGATGGTCGGCTACGGCCGCCTGCTCGATACGGCGATTGCTAGGGCGTGGGCTCAGGGGTTGTTGTGCGCACCCGAGGGCACACGGACATTTGGCTCGGTGCTCGGCGTGCCCGGTGCAGGTGCCGCCGGCGGCCTGGGAGCAGCGCTGTTGGCGCTCGGTGCGGAGCTGCGTTCGGGCGTGGAGACGGTGCTCGATCTCGTGGGATTTGACGAGCGCGTGCGCGATGCCGACCTGGTCATAACGGGCGAGGGCAATATGGATGAGCAGTCCGCCGCCGGCAAGGCGCCGGTGGGCGTGGCTCGCCGTGCGAAGCGATATGGCAAGCCGGCGGTCGCCGTCGTGGGTGGTCGCGCCGTCAACCTGGATGCGGTGTATGGGCAGGGTATTGACTTGGTTTTGCCGATTTGTCGCAAACCCATGAGCCTGGAACAGGCACTCGATCCGCAAGAAGCCACAACCAACCTCATCTGTGCCGGCGAAGCAGCCGCCCAATCCTACGACCTCGCCCGCCTCTAAGGCCTAACTCCCTATTAGTTGCGGTGAAATACGGAGTGTTTTGGGGGTGCGGATAGAAAGTTGGACCGCGGGGCGGTCCGGACTGGAGGTTCGCATGTACAGCAGGGAGAAGGTCGAGCTCTTCCTCCTGGCGGCGGAGGACGGCATGGGGCCCACCGCCGCCGCGGAGTTCGCGGGGGTCACGGTGAGCGCGGCCAAGAAGTGGGCGACGGGGCACCTCCCGCGCAGCTACACTGGCGGGGGCTGGAGAATCGTGGCGAGGAAACCGCCACGGAAGGAGGCCAGCTTGGGCCCCGACAAGTCGGCCTACGCCCCGCCCGCGACCGGCCCGCTCGCCGGGCTCAACGAGGACCAGATAGAGAACCTGCCGCTCAGGGCGGTGTTGGCCGACCTAAAAGCGGAAGGGTGGGACCCGGCTTCGATCTCGAACAGGAGCAAGTGCGAGCTCGGCGAGAGATTGAGGCGGGCGACCGCCCTGCCCCTCCGCTCGATCACAGGTTTCTTGAGGATATCGAAGAGCTCCTATGAGTACTGGAGGCCCCGCGTCGCCGCGCCGCGCGACCGCGACGCCGACATACGCGGCCGCGTGGTGCGCATCTTCCGCGAGGGCTCGGGGTGCTGGGGGTACCGCACCGTCTGGGCGCGCCTGCGCCGCGAGGGCGTCCGCGCCAGCGAGAAGCGCGTGGCCCGCGTGATGCGCGAGGAGGGCCTCGAGGTCGTCTACAACAAGAGGCGCGCCCGGGGCTACAGCTCCTACGCCGGCGAGGTCTCCAAGGCGCCGGAGAACCTCGTGAACAGGAATTTCCACGCCGACGAGCCCAACCGGCTGTGGCTCACCGACATCACCGAGTTCAGGCTCCCGGGCGGCGAGAAGGTCTACCTGAGCCCGGTCATCGACTGCTTCGACGGGATGCCCGTCGCCTGGTCGATCGGGCTGCACCCCGACAAGCGCCTCGCGAACTCGAGCCTGCTCAAGGCCTGCGCGGCGAGGCCGGCGGGGGCGCGCACGACGATCCACTCGGACCGGGGCGGCCACTACCGCTGGCCGGAGTGGATCGGGATCTGCGAGGAGAACGGCCTGGTCAGGAGCATGTCCGCGAAGGGCTGCAGCCCGGACAACTCGGCCTGCGAGGGCTTCTTCGGGCGCCTCAAGAACGAGTTCTTCCGCTACAGGGACTGGGAGGGCGTGACGGCCGAGGAGTTCATGGGGAGGCTCGAGGCCTACCTCGTGTACTATCGGGACGGGCGCATCAAGAAGTCCCTCGAGTGGCTGAGCCCGATGGAGTACCGCAGGAAGCTTGGATACGCCTAGGCGCGGTCCAAGAAATCGTCCGCATCCCCTTTTGCCTTTAAGGGGCCAATTCAGTCCGTATTCCACCGCAACTTCGTGAATGGTCATCCGAGGCTGGCCGCCTTGGGCCTTGGGTCGGACCGTTTGCCACGAAATGCGGCCATCTACTACGTTTAACCGAGCTACCTCGACCATCCCGGATTATGTGAAATTAAAACTGCAGGTAAACGGCTTGCCGATTTTCGAAAAGGCCGGCTATGGTTGACCCCTGCGGTCTAAACATAGTAGATAGGCCCTTTTCGTGGCGCAGTGTCAGACCAGTCTTTTTGGGACGGGGCTATTTTGACTATATGCCGATCTGATTGCCCAAGTAGTCAAAAAAGCCCCGTCCCAAATTAGCTACCTTGTGGGGCTGTGGGGATAAAGATTGCCGACGGTTTAATCCCGCCGAACCCCTTTGATGGCGCGAATGGTTCGATTTGACGACCGAATGGCAACCTGACGCGGAATGGCGGGTCATTTAAATTGCTACACTTTTAAGCATTTGGCGATGTCCTGCCTTGCGTTTTTGCGCGGGGGGGGCGTATATTTGCATCGATGGGGACGACACACATATATAGCGAGCCGCTGCTTGACGTCCTCATGGATTGGGG
>DBFCNY010000008.1:0-8465 GCA_048298285.1 Collinsella sp. | reverse complement strand
TTGGGGACGTTCTTAAATGACTAGCTATAAGGGACACTCTTGCCGGCACTTGGGGACAGTCCCTAAGTGCCGGCAGATTGGGACACTTCTTTGCAAGATGGCGCTGAAGATTGTCCTCGACGACTAGTCGTTTAATGCATTAGTTTCTGTCGAGTCGGTGCGGTTTGCTGGTTGCCCGTATAATGGTCTGCGTATGAACCGCAACCAAGGAGTTCCAGTTTATGGACCAGAACCTTTTTAAATTCGACCTGATCGCCGAGGACCCGACGACGCATGCGCGTGCCGGCGTGCTGCACACCCCGCACGGCGACATCGAGACGCCAATCTTTATGCCCGTGGGCACCAAGGCAAACGTCAAGGGTATTCCTACCGAGACCGTCAAGCAGCTCGGCGCCCAGATCGTGCTTGCCAATACCTATCACCTGTCCATGCGTCCCGGCGAGGATACCATCGCCGAGCTGGGCGGCCTGCACAAGTTTATGAACTGGCACGGCCCCATCCTCACCGACTCGGGCGGTTTCCAGGTGTTCAGCCACAACGACGCGGTCAAGCTCACCGATGAGGGCGTGCGCTTTATTGTCAACGATTACGACGGCCGCCACGTGTTCTGGACGCCCGAGGACAACATGGAAATCGCCATGAAACTCGGCTCCGACATCTGCATGCAGCTGGACCAGTGCCCGGGCTATCCCGCCACGCGCGCCTACGTTGAGCGCGCCGTTGAGCTGTCGAGCATGTGGGCCGAGCGCTGCTATAAGGCCCACACCCGCGATGACCAGGCGCTCTTTGGCATCGTCCAGGGCGGCATGCACCTAGATCTGCGCCTGCGCTCGCTGCGCCATCTGGAGGAGTGCGGCGACTTCCCCGGTTACGGCATTGGCGGCTACTCGGTGGGCGAGGACCACGAGACCATGTTCGAGACCCTGGCACCGCTCGTAAGCGAGTACATGCCCAAGCACAAGCCGCGCTACCTGATGGGCGTCGGCAACCCCACCACCCTCGTGCGCGGTGTGGGCGTGGGTATCGACATGTTCGACTGCGTGCTGCCGACGCGTACGGGCCGCATGGGTACGGCGTTCTCCAGCGAGGGTCGCCTTAACTTCCGCAACGCGCGCTTTGCGCACGACGACGGCCCCATCGATCCCACCTGTACCTGCCCGGTGTGCACGGGTGGTTACAGCCGCGCGCTTATCCGCCACATGGTCACGCAGAAGGAGATGCTCGGCGGCATTCTGCTTTCGATGCATAACATCTATTACCTGCTCAACCTTATGCAGCGTGCCCGCCAGGCCATTATCGAGGGCCGCTACGGCGCGTTTGTGAGCGACTGGATGAACAGTCCTGCGGCGGTGGATTACTAAGAGCTGCAGGCGAGCTTGCGGGGCGTATGCGGCCGGCGCTGAGCGTCGTATTCGCTAACGCCGCCTGTGCGACCGCTGACCGACGCCTTGCAAGAGCGTGATGCATCGTGGGTACCATACCGAATAGTTGATGTTCGGGCGGGTGTTTGGCGCATGGCGTCGACTCCGCCCGTTTTCTTTTTCTCGATAGGAGTATCCCATGATAAGGAATGAGAACGTCGAGGGCGAGCCTGCCTACGACGAGACGTACCGCCGCGGCCCCGTGGTCATGCGCGGTCCCATGATCCCTAAAGACAACACCTATGCCAACCTGCTGGCGCCCGAGGATTCGACCGACTGGCTGCATGCTGATCCGTGGCGTGTGCTGCGCATCCAGGCAGAATTCGTCGATGGCTTTGGCGCGCTTGCCGAGCTCGGCCCCGCGGTGACCATCTTCGGCAGTGCCCGCACGCCCAAGACCGATCCGCTCTACAAGGCGGCGCGTGCCGTCGGCCGCAAGATCGCCCAGCGCGGCGTGGCGGTTATCACCGGCGGCGGCCCCGGCATCATGGAGGCAGCCAACAGGGGAGCGGCGAGCGTCAACGGCAAGTCGGTTGGTCTGGGTATTGAGCTTCCGCACGAGCAGGGGCTTAACAAATACGTGAATCTTGGCATGGATTTCCGCTACTTCTTTGTGCGCAAGACCATGTTCGTCAAATACAGCTCGGGCGCCATCGTGTTTCCCGGCGGCTTTGGTACGCTCGACGAGATGTTCGAGGTGCTCACGCTGGTACAGACACACAAGGTCAAGCGCATGCCGCTCGTGTTGGTGGGCAGCGAGTACTGGCAGGGCCTGTTCGACTGGCTCAACGGCCCGGTGATGGACGCCGGTATGATTAGCCCGCTCGACCCGGATCTGGTACACATTACCGATGACCTCAACGAGGCCGTTGACATTGCGCTCAGCGGGTTGATGTAGAGCAATCGTGTCTACCGCGACATGAATATGCATGGCAATCTGATGCTATCTAACGTCAGGTTGCCATTTATATTGGGTATACTGATGCAAAAGACGAGGGCAAGGAGGTCGCGTATGTCTACTGCAACGGTTAAGCCTACGACGGTTCGCCTCGAAGAGGGGCTCAAGGAGCAGGCGACTGAGTTCTTGGATTCGGTCGGCCTCAGCCTCAATTCCTATCTCAATCTTGCCGTTCGGCAGCTGGTAAATCAGCGAAAGATTCCTTTTGAGATTGTAGGAAGGGCGGAGATGCCCAACGAGGCGACGAGGCGTGCCATGGTGATCGCCGAGGCTCATGAGTTGGGGATTTTGCCGGACGATAGCCCGTCATTCAATAACGCTGATGAGCTTATGTCATTCCTCGATGAGGAATAGCGATGTTCGAGATTAAAGTCGAGGCTCAATTTAAGGCGGACTACAAACGAACGATGCGCATGCATCCGCAGCTAAAAAGTGAGTTTAAAGCGGCGGTTGCAGAGCTTGTGGCTCATGGGTCGCTTCCGGCGGAGTACGGCGCCCACGAGCTCTCAAACCCGGGCGGCAATTACAACGGCCACATCGATTTCCACCTATCCGATGACTTGGTCGATGTGGTCGTTCTGTACTTGCCGCATAAGACTAATCCTGTGATCCGACTGGTCAGAATGGGCACTCATCAGGAGCTTTTTCAGGGTCCGCTGGGCTGATCGCCGATTTCTAAGTTGCGGTGGAATAGGGATTGATTTGCGGCCGATAAGCCAAAAACAGTCCCTATTTCACCGCAACTGATGTGGACGTCCCTAGCGAGTTGGCTGGTAGCGCGGGCAGTAGCTGATGGCGATGGCATCGACGCCTACGTGGGTCGCGATGGTGCAGCCGATGGGGCCGGTGCCGGCATCGACGTAGTCTTGGCCTGCGAGCGCTTGGCTGACGAGCTCTTGCTCCTCGGCGGCGCCGGTCGTGAGCACGCGCACGCTTGAACCCGGATGCTCAGCCAAAAACGTGAGGCAGTCGGCCATGGTGTTGACGACGATGCGCTTGGCGCCGCGGCCCTTCTTGATGGCCTTGATCTCGCCCGATTTCCACTCCGGCGAAACGGCCAGGCGAATGTTGAGCATCTGCGTCAGCTGACCGGCGAGCTTGGGCGCGCGGCCGTTCTTAACGAGGTTCTCGAGCGTGCGGGGAATCAGCAGCAGGTGGGCGTCGGGCAGCGTCGCGCGGATCTGCGCCTCGGTCTCGTCCAGGCTGCGGCCGTCCTCGCGCATGGCCAGCGCGTACTCCACCAGCAGGCCCTCGGCACCCGAGCCGGTGCGCGAGTCGATGCAGCGCACGTCGAGTTCGTGCGTTTCGGCCGTCAGGCTGGCGTTGGCATAGCAGGCGGACCACTCGCTGCACAGTGAGATAAAGATGGCGCTATCATGGCCGTCGGCGAGCACGCGGTCAAAGAGTGCCTTGAACTCGCCGGCGCTCGGCTGCGAGGTGTGCGGCAGTTGCTCGGAGCCGGCCATGCGCGCGACGTATTCCTCGGCGGTAATCTGCACCTGGTCGAGCAGGTCCTCGCCCTCGATAATCACATGCAGCGGAATCACGTAAATGCCGAGCTCTTGAGCGTGGGCGGGGGAGATGTCCGACGTGGAGTCGGTTATGATGGCAAAAGACATAATTGCACCTTTCGTTGGGGCGCTTGCGCGCCGCCTTCTGAGAGCAAAGTGCGACAAGTATAGTAGAGTCGTTCCACATTACTAGGTTCAATTGTTGAATAGTCAACAGTTTGAAGTGTCGGTGTGGAAATCGTCAACTGGGGAAGAGGAATGCCGATGGAGGCGTTGGAGATAGGCAAACGGCCGGTCGTGTTGTTCGATTTTGACGGCACGGTGGCAGATACGGGCCGGGCAGTGACGACCTCGACGCGCAAGACGCTGGCTGCGCGCGGGTTTTCGGAGGCGCAGATGGGTGATCTGCGCCGTATGATCGGGCCGCCCCTGTGGAAGAGCTTTCACGACTTTTACGGCTTTTCCCGCGAGGGGTCGCTTGTGGTGGCCGACGAGTACCGCGCCTTTTTTGATGAGCTGGGGCCGGAGGAGTACCCCGTGTTCGATGGGGTCCCCGAGCTGCTGGATGGGTTGGCCGCCCAGGGCAAGCGTATGGCCGTGGCGACGTCTCGCATGGAGGCGAAGTGCATCGATATGGTTCATGAGCTGGGGCTTTGCCAGTTCGAAGCTGTGGTTGGCATGAATCCGCCGCAGGGACGCGAGACCAAGGCCGATTCGGTTCGCGATGCCCTGGCGGCGCTCGGCGCGACGGCCGACGATGCCGTGATGATCGGCGATCGCTTTAACGATGTGGAGGGCGCGCACGCGATGGGCGTGCCGTGCATCGGCATCTATTCGGGCGCGGCAGCGCCGGGGGAGCACGAGGCCGCGGGCGCCGATGCGGTGGTGCACTCGGTGGCCGAGCTTGCTAAACTTTTCGCTATCTAATAGACATAATGTGAGGGGCGGGCGTACCCGTCGCTCATTGGTAAGGAGGTCGTTCATGAATCAGGTGGAGCAGAGCGTTGCCGAGTATGTCGACGAGGTCTGGGAGGATGTCGTTGCCGATATCGAACAACTGGTGAGCTATCCGTCCGTGGCCGTTGCTGCCGATGCGGAGCCCGGTGCGCCGTTTGGCCGCCCGGTCCGTGACGCGCTCGATTGCGCGCTCGGCATTGCGCAAAAGCTCGGCTATCAGACGAGCGACGACGGGGGCTATGTGGGAATCGCCGATATCCCGGGTCGCGGCGACAAGCAGCTCGCGACTATCTGCCACGTGGACGTGGTTCCCGCTGGCCCCGGTTGGAACACCGACCCGTTTGCGATGGAGCGCCGCGAGGGCTGGCTGCTCGGTCGCGGCGTGATTGACGACAAGGGTCCGGCGGTGCTGTCGCTCTACGCCGGCGCTTATCTGCTCAAGCACGGCATTACCCCGCGCTATGCTTTCCGCGCGCTGCTGGGCTGCGATGAGGAAGTGGGCATGTCCGACGTTCACCATTATCTGGAGAACCACGCAGACCCCGACTTTTTGTTTACGCCCGATGCCGAGTTCCCGGTCTGCAATGCCGAGAAGGGCCAGTTTGGGGCGACGTTCGTGAGCTCCAAGATCGACGGCGGGCGCATCGTGTCGTGGAGCGGCGCCGAGGCGAGCAATGCCATTCCGTCGCAGTCCATCTGCGAGCTCGCGATTGCCGCCGATGAGCTGCCGGCGCCGGTCGAGAACGTCGACCGTCTGGAGATCACGGCGCTCGAGAATGGCAATGCACAGATTTTCGCCCACGGTATCGGCGGCCACGCCTCGATGCCCGAGGGCACGATCAACGCTGTCGGCCTGATCGTGGCGTATCTGCGCGAGGCCGAGGACGCGTTTGGCGCCCGTGACAAGCGCCTGTTGACGCCCGCCGAGCACGAGTTTGTCAAGTTTTTGGCCTTTGTGCATGCGGACGCCTATGGCCGCGGCCTGGGTATCGATGCGACGAGTCCGGCGTTTGGCCCGCTTACCTGCAACGCTGGCGTCATCCGCGTGGCGGATGGCCATATCGAGCAGGTCATCGACGTGCGCTTCCCCGACAGCACGAGCGCCGACACCATTTGCGAGCAGCTGGAGCCGCTCGTCGGGCGTTTTGGCGTGACGTGTCGCTTGGGCCGTGCTAAGGTGCCGTTCTCGGTGTCCGCCGACGATCCGGCCGTGAAGGCGCTCATCGACACCTATAACGAGTTCACCGGCAAGCATGCTGAACCCTTTGCCATGGGCGGCGGCACGTACGCGCGCAACTTTGCCCGCGCCGTCTCGTTTGGCCCCGAGGAGACCGGCCTGGAGCTGCCCTCGTGGGGCGGCCAGATGCACGGCCCCAACGAGTGCGCCAACGAGGAACAGCTCAAGCAGGCGCTCAAGATCTATATTGTTGCGATCCTCCGTTTGAATGAATTAGAGCTTTAAGGTCTCGCGGTTTCCCAATCTAAGTTGCGGTGGAATAGTTCCTAGAATGGGCCATTTGATGGCCAAGCAGGAACTATTTCACCGCAACTTTGTTTTTATTGGTGTAAAAGGCGGGTCATGCTTGGTGGCGGGTTTGTTATTCGTTTGTAAAGGCCGTGCTGCGCTTGCGGTAAGGGTCTATCAGATGCCCGTAAAAAACCGCAGTTGGCGCGGGCACTGCCCGATCGAGGCCGTATCTTTCCAAACAGCAAAGCGGGCAGGGTGCCCGCGAATCGCATGTATGAAAGGAAGATCATGCTCGATCAGGCTTATTCTCGTCGTCAGTTCCTCGGCCTCGCTGGTGGTCTTGCCAGCATCGTCGGTCTCGGTCTCGTTGGGTGCGGCGGCTCCGGCGCATCCGATGCCGCCGACAAGGGTAGCGCCGCTGCTGCCGAGTCCGTCTCCGGCGAGGTGACCTACGACGGTGCCTCTTCGTTCCAGGCTCTCGTCGAGGCCGCTGCCGAGAAGTTCATGGACGCCAACCCCGATGTCTCCGTCTCCGGCTCGGGTAACGGTTCGGGCAAGGGCCTGACCGCTGTCGCCGCCGGCACCGTCACCATCGGTAACTCCGACGTCTTCGCCGAGACCAAGCTCGAGGCCGACCAGGTCAAGAACCTCGTCGACCACGAGGTCGCCGTCGTGGGCATGGGCCCCGTCGTTTCCAAGAACGTGACGGTCGACGATCTGTCCCTCGAGCAGCTCAAGGGCATCTTCTCTGGCCAGATCACCAACTGGAAGGAGGTCGGCGGCGACGACGCTACTATCGTCGTTCTCAACCGCAAGGCCGGCTCCGGTACCCGCGCCACCTTCGAGGCTGCCGTCTTTGGCGACGAGGCTGTCGACTTTAAGGGCGACGCCGAGCTCGACAAGTCCGGCGACGTTCAGACTCAGATGGGCAGCACCGACAATGCCATCTCCTACCTCGACTTCTCGCACTTCGATGACTCCAAGTTCAACGCCATCAAGGTCGAGGGCGTGGAGCCCAAGAGCGCAAACGTCACCGACGACTCCTTCAAGATCTGGGCTACCGAGCACATGTACTGCTCCAAGGACGCCGACGAGGCCACCAAGGCCTTCCTAGAGTTCATGCTTTCCGACGACGTCCAGGGCAAGCTCGTCGAGGAGCAGGGCTTCATCCCCGTCTCTGCCATGAAGGTCGTCAAGGACGCCAGCGGCAAGGTCTCTGCTAAATAAGTAATCGCCCCGGAAAGGTTTGCAATGGCAAAACAGCTGCCAAAGCGCGACCTTGAGAACGTGGGCCTGGGCGTCACGGGCGCGTGCGTAGCGCTCGTGACGCTTGTCGTTGCCGCGCTCATCTTTATGGTCGCCCAAAAGGGCCTCTCGGCTTTTGTCAAGGACGGCGTCTCGGTCGTCGAGTTTTTCACCGGCACCAAGTGGGACCTGGCCAACACAGCCGAAAACGGCCTGCCCTATACCGGCGCCCTGCCCCTGATCGTCACCTCGTTTGCGGTCATGGTACTCTCCACGCTTATCGCGCTGCCCATCGCCATCGGCTCTGCCATCTTTGCGGTCGAGATTAGCCCTAAGTTTGGCTCTAAGATCTTTCAGCCGCTCATTGAGCTTTTGACCGGCATCCCCTCGGTCGTCTTTGGCCTGATCGGTTTTCACGTGGTCGTCGGTCTTATGAAGAGCGTTTTCCACGTGAGCACGGGCCTGGGCATCTTGCCCGGCGCCATCGTGCTGGCGGTCATGATTCTGCCGACGATGACCACGCTTTCGGTCGATGGCCTGCGCGCCGTGCCCGACGGCTACCGACAGGGCTCGCTCGCGCTGGGCTACACCCGCTGGCAGACCATCTGGCACGTGGTGCTCAAGTCCGCCATGCCGTCGCTCATGACCGCGGTTATCTTGGGCATGACCCGCGCCTTTGGCGAGACGCTCGCCGTGCGCATGGTCATCGGCGGCATCGAGGCCATGCCGACGTCGCTGCTGTCGCCGGCTTCGACCATCACCACCACGCTCACCACGTCCATGGCGGTCTACGCCGAGGGCTTGGCCCAGGACGACGTCCTGTGGGCACTCGGTCTGCTGCTGATGGGCATGAGCCTCATCTTCATCCTGATCATCCATCTCATTGGCCGCAAGGGGGCGAAGGC
>DBFCNY010000007.1:0-2288 GCA_048298285.1 Collinsella sp. | reverse complement strand
CTTCATGGCGGCGTCGTGAGCGGTGTGCTCGTAGGTGTCGTCGAGGGGCTTGAGCGGCAGCAGGGCTGTGGCCTGCGCATCGCCGCGGCGCTCGAGGGCGTGCGCGATCAGCCAGTCGGCGAGCTCGGGGTTCTTGGGTAGTGCCGGCCCGTGCAGGTACGTGCCGATGACGCCCTTGTAGATGAGGCCCTCAAAGCCATCGTCGCCGTTGTTGCCGGTGCCCGCGACGACGGACGTTCCGAGTGGCGTGGCCTCTGCATCGAGCAGGGTGCGGCCGCCGTGGTTCTCAAATCCCACAAAGGGCTCGGGTGCCAGATCGGTTTTGACGGCTACGTTGCCGATCAGGCGGTCGGAGCCGCGTACGGTTTCGGCGGCAATGACCCCCAGACCCTCAATGCGATTCTCACCCATATAGTACGAACGGCCGAGCAGCTGATAGCTGCCGCAGATGGCGAGCAACGAACCGCCATCCTCAACATAGGATGCGACCTTGTCTTTTTGAGCGAGCAGTTCATGTGCGACCGCCAGCTGGTCGCGGTCGGAGCCACCGCCCATCATGACGATATCGGCATCGGTCAGGTCGAGCACCTCGCCCATGTGGACCTCGTCCACGCGCACGGGAATGCCGCGCCAAGCGCAGCGGCGTTCGAGCGCGATAACGTTGCCGCCGTCGCCATAGAGGTTGAGCGCATCGGGATACAGGTAGACGATGCGCAACGGGCGCGAAAGCTCGACCGGCGCGACGGCGGAAGGGATGGCGTTGCCATCGACGCGGGCCACGGCGCGCCCGGCAACAACGCCGGCGGTGGCGCCCTTAAGCTCGTCGAGCTCCTTGACCAGCGGCGGGAAGGCCGTGTAGTTGGCGACGGCGTAGAAGGTGTCATCGGCGGCCTCGTCTGCCACGGCGCCGATCGCCTGCGCGACGTCCGAGATAATCGCGGCATCGATGCCGGCGTACTTGAGGCGTACCTGCATGTCGTGCGCACGCGTGCCTCCGGCAAAGGCGACAAGACCCGGCGCGTCGGCGATGCGCTCGAAGTCGACATCGTAGATCCACGAGACATCGTGGCCGTCGGCATCGTTATCGTTTAGGAAGAAGGCGCAGAGCCTGCCACCTGCCGTTTTAATGGACTGGATCTGGCGATCGAAGCCCACGGGATTCTTGGCCAGGTTGGCCTCGACGGTGCGGCCGGCAATATCCCAACGGCCCATGCGACCACCTGCTGGCACGTAGGCATCGAGCGTGGGCTGCAGATGCGCCGCGTCCACGCCCAGCTCGTGCGCCGCAAAGAAGGCGGCGGCAACGTTATAGACCATGTACAGGCCGTTGTAGCGCGTGGCGATGTGCACGGCGGGCGCGTTGGCCTCGGGTCCAAAGGCCAGGTCAAAGCCGTAGCCGTCGCAGCCGAGCTCAACGCCCGTCACGCGGCGGAGCAGCGCGGGGCGACCCCAGCCGCACGAAGGGCAATGATAGGCGCCCAGCTGTCCGTACTGCACATAGTCGTATTCCAGCGGGGCGTTGCACTGCGAGCAAAAACGCGAGTCGCTAATGCGGTCGGACTCGGTGCCCGTGGCGCCGTCGATGCCAAAGGCGATGCTCGTGTTGGGGACGCGCGCGGCGATCGAGGCGCACAGCGGATCGTCGGCGTTGTAGATGAGCGTTGTCGTCGGAGAGAGCTCCAACGCATGGGCGATGACGTCTTGGGTATGGTCGATCTCGCCGTAGCGGTCTAGCTGGTCGCGGAACAGGTTGAGCAGCACAAAGTACGTCGGCTTGAGCTTGGGCAGAACGCGTACGGTGTAGAGCTCGTCGCACTCAAAGACGCCCACGCGCTTGCCGCTGCTGGCGTGCTTAAGGTCGCCGCGGGCCTCGAGCAGAGCACCCACCACGCCAGGCTCCATATTGTTGCCGGCACGGTTGCACACCACGGTAGCGCCGCTGGCAGCAACGGCGTCAGCGATGAGGTTGGAGGTGGTGGTCTTGCCATTAGTACCGGTAATCACCACGCTGCGGTCGACAAGGCCGGCGAGGTCGCTCAGCAACTCGGGGTCGATCTTCATGGCGATGCGGCCGGGGAGTACGCCGCCCTGGCGCTTAAGGATAGAGCGCAGCCCCCAGCGGGCGATATCGCTCGAGGTGCAGGCGAGAGATGAGCGGAAGTTCATGAAGTCGTTCCTAACGTGAATGACATGGTCGGGGCGATCGCGTCGCTAAAAGCCGTAGCGGCGCGCAAATTCCTGGGCGAGCTGCGATACATCTTCGCAGGCGTTGGCCCAGGGGGCAAAGT
>DBFCNY010000006.1:0-10350 GCA_048298285.1 Collinsella sp. | reverse complement strand
GGCCTCGACGACACCGACCTCATGCTCCGCACGGTTCAGGCCGAGTTCAACCTCAAGAACCTATTCGCGAAATAACCGATCCATCTGCGGGAGCGCCTGCCAGGCACAGCGCAATCCGTCTGGGCACACCGACACGCAGTAAACTAGGGCGCAGCCTT
Source organism: Collinsella sp. (assembly GCA_048298285.1). Lineage (GTDB taxonomy): Bacteria > Actinomycetota > Coriobacteriia > Coriobacteriales > Coriobacteriaceae > Collinsella. The sequence goes on along the minus strand of DBFCNY010000006.1, from coordinate 10,192 downwards.
ATGGCTGCACCCTAGTTTTCATCAAAACGAGCAAATACGCGTGCTTCACATAGTCGGCAGGTTGGCCCACCTACATTTTTCGAGTTGTTCGGCCAGCTGAACCACTAGTCAAGGCCCCTTGAACCGCAATCGAAGCTAAAATCGCCTTAATTTCGCAACCAAGCCCCATAAATCTACCTGAATCAATTCGAATAGGACGTTGCGATCGCACCATTTGTATAGGATAAGGCCGAATAACTCAAATTATGTTGGTGAGGCATCTGAGCGGTCGGCAAAAACGCTTAGAAGCTACGAATCCGCAACTAAAGTTCATCAAAAAGGGGCAGCCGGCAGAAACCTCCCCAGCCAAAGCTGCTCCCTCAATACGACAGCTCAAAAACCCACCGTTCGCAGAAGATAAGCCGCGCCCCAATACCGTTGCCCGAAGTTTCGGGCGTATGCGGCGTCCGCTATGCCATCATGCGCGTATGGGAATCATTCTGTCACATACCACGGCACGCGCTGTATACCAAACAGCCAACTCGCTCGCAAGCTACGCGACCGGTCCCATACCTATGGAAAAGATCAGGGTGTCTGCGCCGACCACGTCCGACCTGGAAGCGGCACGAGCATGGCTCAACAGAAAGAATGTCGATTCTGAACGTATCCATGTGCTGACGTTTTCCAATAATGCCAAAAGGCACCGCAAGGGCTGCATCTGCCACTGCACGCGCTATACGTTTGATGCAGAAAGCTACCTAGAACTCGAGCCGAACGTCTACATCGTCGATATCAAGCTGTGCGCGTTAGAAGCAACAGCCGACCTCAACCTTTCGGAGCTCGTTGAGTATTACTTTGAAATCTGCGGCTCCTACGCGCTTGGAACGTCCGACGAAACTCAATATCGCGAGCGCCCAGCCCTAACCAGCGTTGAAGAGCTCAGAGCCTTCTTTTCAGAGGCACCGGGGTATCGTGGATCTAATAAAGCACTTAAGGCACTTTCTTATGTACACGAAGGCTGTCGCTCCCCACTCGAAACGGCGTTTGTCATGATGCTGACAATGCCCAAGTCAATGGGTGGCTTAGCCATACGCGCTATCAAAACGGATTATCCGATCCCAGTCCCCAAAAGATACGCCGCCCTAACGCGACGGACGGTTTTCTACCTCGACGCGCTGCTCGAAAATTCGATGACCGATATCGAATACAACGGCTTTTACCACGACGAACCCGAGCAGCAATCAATTGACGAGGAGCGCCGAAACACGCTGCGAAACATGGGATATGCCGTTATCACGGTTAATCGTCATTCGTTTTTCAAGCAGTCCGCTTTTAAACGGGTCATGGAAGCGATTCGCATTCGCGAGAAGATATGGCCCGGTCGACTCCCGGATAACTTCGCCATCCTGCAAGAAACTCTTCGTCAATTTGTCTTGCGGCGCTACTTCGAATACGGTCGCCGCGTCCTGGAGACACTCAAAGAAGAAGAGGCCGCCAAGCGCGAAATTGCAAGCCAATATCCGCAAGCTGATGACCCGAGCATCAACGATGTGCCCGAACCCGACGACATGCAACACGTCGGGGCCCTTGCTGAGGAAATCAATGGGGCTTGGGAATGCGACATGTTCGCAAAAATCGATGAAAACCGCACGGAAGACGACACGATTATTGATCTAATTGAGAATTCGCTCTTCTAAAGGCGATCTCTGCGGATGTCCACCTACATTTTTCGACTTATTCGGCCACCGATGTGCCAGATTGGCTGCAGCAATGCTCAATATAACTTTAGATAAAACTGATTCTGCAGAAACTCCCGTAGAGGAAGAACTGATTCTCGCGGTATTTGACACGATAAAGTACAAATATGAACAGTTCTAATGCTTCTCAAGGTGGCTTTCTTAGCATGCTAGCCGAACATCTCGAAATATGTTGGCGAGCATTGCGTCGATGTCTCCCAACCCACAGAAAATCGCAGAAGCGGCAAGCAGTCATCGAAATTAACGCAAATTGTATTGACATATGAACATACACTCATATAATCGAAAGCAAGTTATATGAGCGCATGTTCATATGAAAGGATATTGCAATGAGCATCCGCGTTGATGAAACGAAACCCGACATCGAGGCCACCGAACCCGCGATCCCCACCACCTGCTCGCCCGAGGACCTTCCCGACGAGGAACTTCTCTACGACCTCGCCGACCTGTTCAAGGTCTTCAGCGACACCACGCGTATCAAGATCCTTTACGCCCTCATGGGCCGCGAGCTCTGCGTGGCAGACATCGCCGAAGCGACCGAAACCTCGCAGTCGGCAGTATCGCACCAGCTGCGCACACTCAAGCAGTCGCACCTGGTTAAATTCCGGCGCGACGGGCGCAATATCCTCTACTCGCTCGCCGACGACCACGTCTACACCATGCTCAACCAGGGCATGAGCCACATCTGCGAATAGCAGCCAACCACGGTACCAGCGCGGCCTGCACCCAAGCCGCAAATACAGGGAAAGGAACCCACCATGAAAAAGCAGTTTAAGCTCGATGAGATCGACTGCGCCAACTGTGCGCGCGAGCTTCAGGACGAGCTGGCCAAGCTCGAGGGCGTCAAGTCCGTTTCGGTCAACTTTATGACTCAGAAGTTGACGCTCGAGGCCGACGACGCCGAGTTCGACGAGGTCCTCGACCGCGTCGTGGAGTTTACCGCCGACGCCGAGCCGAACTGCGAGATCATTCTCTAGTCTGCGTATACGCTGACCCGCAAGGCCGCGCTTGCCGCGGCCTTTGCTCGCGAAATTATATGAGCGAGTGTTCATACATTCAAATGGGAGGTTTGAATCATGGCAGCCGCCGATCCCACAAAGAAAAAGAAGAAGCGCAAGAAGAAAGAGTCACTTGAGCACAAGCGAAATCGAATCCTGCTAGCACTGGGTATTTTTGCCGTTGTTTATGCCCTCGACGAGCTCGGCGCCCTCACTATCGCATTTGGGGAGCCCGGCAACGTCTACGCCAGCTTCGCACTGTTCCTCGTGCCGTTTTTGATTGCCGGCTACGACGTGCTCCAGAAGGCATTCAACAACATCCGCCGCGGCAAGGCCTTCGACGAGAGTTTCCTTATGGCAGTCGCAACCATCGGCGCGTTTGCCATGGTGCTCTTCCCCGATACCGACCCGCACATGGCCGAAGGCGCCGCCGTCATGCTGTTCTACCAGGTCGGCGAGCTGTTCCAGGCATACGCCGTGGGCAAGAGCCGCAAGTCGATCAGCGCCATGATGGACATCGCGCCCGACTACGCCAACGTCGAGCAACCCGACGGCACGCTCGAGCAGGTCTTCCCCGATGACATCGCCGTCGGCACCGTGATTGTGGTCAAGCCCGGCGAGCGCGTGCCTATCGACGGCGTCATCGTCGAGGGCGAAACCCAGCTCGACACCGCCGCACTCACGGGCGAGTCAGTTCCCCGCCCCGCCAAGTCCGGCGACGACATCATCAGCGGCTGCATCAACATGACGGGTCTCATCCACGTGCGCACCACCAAACCCTTTGGCGAGTCCACCGTCGCGCGCGTCCTGGAGCTCGTGGAGAATGCCAGCGAAAAGAAGGCGCGCACCGAGAACTTCATCACGCGCTTCGCCCGCGTCTACACGCCCGCCGTCACCGGCGCTGCCGCGGTGCTCGCGCTTGGCGGCGGCTTGGTCACCGGCGCCTGGTCCGACTGGATCCTGCGCGGCCTGACCTTCCTGGTCGTCAGCTGCCCGTGCGCATTGGTGATCAGCGTGCCGCTCAGTTTCTTTGGCGGCATCGGCGGCGCCTCCAAGCTGGGCGTTCTCATCAAGGGTTCTAACTATCTCGAGACGCTCGCCGATGTGGACACCGTCGTCTTTGACAAGACAGGCACCCTCACCAACGGCACGTTCTCGGTGGTCGCGGTACACCCCGAGGCTGGCTACACCGAGCAGTCGTTGCTTGAAGTCGCAGCCCTTGCGGAGTCGTTCTCCGATCACCCCATCGCGCAGTCCGTGCGTGTCGCCTACCAGAGCGAGGTCGACCCCAAGCGCGTTAGCAACTCCACCAACGGCGCGGGCCACGGCGTGACGGCAACCATCGACGGCAAGCACGTCGTCGTTGGCAATGCCAAGATGCTTGCTGCGGCCGGTATCGACGCTCCCAATTGCGAGGTTGTCGGCACGATCCTCCATGTGCTCGTTGACGGCGTTTACGCCGGCCACATCGTGATTGCAGACACCGTTAAGGCCGACGCCGAGCAGACGATCCGCGACCTGCACGCCGCCGGCGTCAAGCGCACCGTCATGCTCACGGGCGACCGCGAGGAGGTTGCGGCGTCTGTGGCTAAGCAGCTGGGGCTCGACGAGTTCCACGCGCAGCTGCTGCCGGGCGACAAGGTCGAGCGCGTCGAGGCATTGCTCGCGGGCGAAAGCGGCAAGGGCAAGCTCGCTTTTGTCGGCGACGGTATCAACGACGCACCCGTGCTTACCCGCGCAGACGTTGGCATCGCCATGGGCGCTATGGGCTCGGACGCCGCAATTGAGGCGGCGGACGTCGTGCTCATGGATGACAAGCCGTCCAACATCTCCCGCGCGATCCGCGTGGCGCGCAAGACCATGTCGATTGTTTGGCAGAACATCATCTTTGCGCTGGGCATTAAGTTGCTGATTCTGGTGCTTGCGGCACTGGGCATCGCCAACATGTGGCTTGCCGTGTTCGGCGACGTAGGCGTGGCGATCATCGCCATCCTGAACGCCATGCGCGCGATGGGTGTCAAGAACCTGTAGCGCTCGTGGTCCCTCCGGCCGGGGCCGGGCTTGGTTTTGAAAACGTCCTCGCGCATGAGGCCCGTCTTTCCTGCTCCTGCGGAGCAACGGAAAGGCGGGCCTCGCGCTGCGGAGTGTTTTCAAAACCAAGCCCGGCCCCGGCCTGCATTGACACAGCTGGCGGTTCTTGGGCATCGCTTGCTGGCGGGGTTCCTTTGCTGAAATGGACTTGGCCGAAAGGGCCGCTGGTCCCGGTCGCTGGTTCGCGCTTTGCGTGAACTCCGCGCTACTGTGGGTCAGTTAGGCTTCTGTTTTTGGACCCGCTACATCTTCCCGCCTCAGCATCGACCTTAGCTTCTCGAAACTCTCCTCGCTCAGGCAGTGCTCCATGTGACAGCCCTCTTGCGAGGCAACCTCGGGCGTTACGCCTGCGTCCTCTAGCAGACCTACAAAAAAGCAGTGGCGCTCCCACATTTGACGGGCAACCTCAAGACCGCGTTCCGTCAGATGCACGTCGCGTTTGCCCATTTCGACATAGCCGTTGCTTTCCAGCGTCGCCATGGCCTTGGAAACGCTCGCCTTGGTTACGCCGAGGTACTCCGCAACGTCGATCGAGCGCACGGTGCCCTGACGTTCCGACAGAACGTAGATCGATTCGAGATAGTCTTCTCCGGATTCACGTAGGGCCATGGGCCGCCTTTCGCGATGATTGCTAGTTAGCCTTTGGATACTTTTCACGGCTAACTTTACCGCAAAAGTTGCCCATGTCTTACTACTTTGTCTAAAAGTTAGCCGTGTTTCACAAAACGTGCGGGACGAAAACAAAATGGGGACCCCCACAAGGAGTGTCCCCAGGCGCCGGGTGCCGACCCGCAGTTACATCAATCCAAAGTGCTTCGCGGCGTTGTAGATGCCGTCGTCGTCCACGGCAGTCGTCACATAGGTCGCCGCAGCTTTCACCGTGTCCTGTGCGTTGCCCATGGCCACGCTCGTGCCCACGGCGGCAAACATCGACAGGTCGTTCTCGCCGTCGCCAAAGGCAATCGCCTCGCTCGCGTCGATACCAAGCCGCTCGAGCGTCGCCGCCACGCCCAGGTCCTTGCCGCCGTTAGCGGGAATAATGTCGCAGAACAGGTCGCACCAGCGCGTGGTGAGCGAATGCGACACGGCGTCGGTCACGATATGTTCGTCGGCCGGGTCCACAAAGGCGCAAAACTGGTAGACCGGTGCGTCAAAGGCGTGCTCAAACGGCTCCTCGTGGTAGACGATTCCCGCGTTGCTGCCAGCCGTCACCACGCGCTCGGACAGGCGGTTCACAAACGAGTTCTCGCCCTGCATACACAGCGAATCATAGCGCCCCTGCGCCACCTGGTCCACGATCACCGCGACGTCGTCCGGATCAATCGGGCAGCTGCGGTAGACGCCCTTGGCATCAAAACAGTGCTGGCCCGAAAGCGTAATGTACGCATCCCAACCCAAGTCGAACAGCCAATCGGGCATCTGGTAGGTCGGGCGACCCGTGGCGATCACGCATGCAATCCCCTGCTCGTGAAAGCTGTCGAGCACCTGTTGCGCCGACGCCGGAATCCGGTGCGTCTTAAAGCTCAGCAGCGTGCCGTCGATATCGAAAAACGCAGCCTTGATCATCCTCGCCTACTCCTCGCCCTCGAGCTTCTCGCTCGCCTCGAGCCACGCCATCTCCAGCGCGTCCATGGCGGCGTGGGCCTCGTCGATCTTTGCCTGTTGCTCGCCCAGCGCCGTGTAGTTGGTGGGGTCGACCTGAGCCATCGCGGCCTCGGCCTCCTCCACGCGGGCGCGCTGCGTCTCCATTTTGCGCTCGAGCGAGCTCACCTCGCGGCGAAGCTTCTGACGTTCGGCGTTGGAAAGGCCATTGGGCTGGCCGCTCGACTTGGGCTTTTCGGCCGCAGCCGCCGCGGCACCGGTGTCAAACGTGCCGGTCTTGGCGCTCGGCGCACCCACGGGCTCGCCCTCGGCGGTGGCGTTGCACAGGCGCAGGTACTGGTCCACGCCGCCGGGCATATGCGTCAGGTGGCCGTCGAGCAGCGCCCACTGCTGGTCGGTCACGCGCTCCATCAAGAAGCGGTCGTGCGTCACCAGGATCAGCGTGCCGGGCCAGCCGTCGAGCAGGTCCTCGACAATCGCCAGCATATCGGTATCCAGGTCGTTGCCGGGCTCGTCCAGGATAAGCACGTTGGGCTCGTCCAGGATCGTCAGCAGCAGCGACAGGCGACGGCGCTGGCCGCCCGAAAGATCGCCGATGCGACTCCAGAGCTGCTGCGTCGTAAAGCCCAGACGCTCGCAGAGCTTCTCGGGCGAGGTCTCCTTGCCGTCGATGACGTAATACTTCTTATAGTTGCTGAGCACCTCGCGGATCGTGTCGCCCATGTAGGGCTCGAGCTCCTCGAGCTGCTGCGATAGCACGCCAAAACGCACCGTCTGGCCGATCTTTACACGACCGCGCAGGGGCGCAATCTTGCCCTGGATCACGTCAAGCAGTGTGGATTTGCCGGCGCCGTTCTCGCCCAACAGGCCATAGCGGTCGCCCGCACCGATGAGCCAGGTCGCGTCGGAGAGCACCTGCTTGGGCGCGCCATCGGTATCCGCATAGCCGGCATCCACGTCGATGACATCGATAACCTGCTTGCCCAGACGGCTCACCGCCAGGCGCTTAAGCTCCAGCTCGTCGCGCACGGGCGGCACGTCGGCGATGAGCTCGCGAGCGGCGTCCACGCGAAACTTGGGCTTGGTGGAGCGGGCCTGGGCGCCGCGACTCAGCCACGCAAGCTCCTTGCGCGCCATGTTGCGACGGCGTTCCTCGGTGACGGCGGCCATGCGGTCGCGCTCCACGCGCTGCAGGATGTATGCCGAGTAGCCGCCCTCGAAGGGATCGACCTGGCCGTCGTGGACCTCCCACATGCTGTTGCAGACCTCGTCCAAGAACCAGCGATCGTGCGTGACCACGAGCATGGCGCCCTGGCCGCGCTGCCAGCGAGCCTTAAGATGGCGTGCAAGCCAGTTGATGGTGCGCATGTCCAGGTGGTTGGTGGGCTCATCGAGCATGAGCACGTCATAGTCGCCGATCAGCAGGCGCGCGAGATCAACGCGGCGGCGCTGACCGCCCGAGAGCTCGCACACCATGCCCTCCCAGGGCACATCGCTAATAAGACCGGCCAGAATCTGGCGCGTACGCGGACTCGACGCCCACTCATACTCGGGCGTGTCGCCCACAACGGCATGATGCACGGTATCGGTGTCGACAAGCTGATCCTTTTGGCCGAGTAGACCGATCGTGGTGCCGCGGCGGTGCGTCACGCGTCCGTCATCGGGCTCCAGCGTGCCGGCGAGCACGCTCAGCAGCGTCGACTTGCCGTCGCCGTTTTTACCGACAATACCAATGCGATCGCCCTCGCCCACGCCGAGCGTCACGCTATCGAAAATATGCTTGGTGGGAAACTCTAGGCTGATGGAATCGCATCCCAAAAGAATCGCCATATGCCCTGCTCCTTCGTAGAAATTCAACGTTGTCCATGATAGCAGCGAAAAGGCAGGCCGCACACGACACAAAAAGGCGGGCCATCTCGCAAAAGAGATGACCCGCCTCTCCAATCAGTCCCGTGGCGACCGTGGCCGCCGCGGGCCTCAAGCATGTCCCGGACTAGGAGAACATGCCGGTGAGGTAATCATTCAGCCGCTTATCCTTGGGCCGTTGGAAAATCTCGTCGGTCTCGTCGTACTCGACCATATCGCCCATGTAGAAGAACGCCGTGCGGTTGGACACGCGCGACGCCTGCTCCATGTTGTGCGTCACGATGACGATGGCGCGGTCGGCAACGATCGACGACATAAGGTCCTCGATCGCCAACGTCGAGATGGGGTCGAGCGCCGAGCAGGGCTCGTCAAACAGGATCACGTCGGGGTTGAGCGCCAGCGTGCGCGCGATGCACAGACGCTGCTGCTGACCGCCCGAAAGCGCATAGGCGCTCTTATCGAGCTTGTCTTTGACCTCGTCCCACAGCGCCGCGCCGCGTAAGCTTTCCTCGACCATGCGGTCGAGCTCGTCACGGTCGGTGATGCCGTGGCGCTTGGGCGCAAACGTGATGTTGTCGCGAATGGACTTGCGGAACGGGTTGGGCTGCTGGAACACCATGCCAATGGAACGGCGCAGCTCGTAGGTGTTTTCGGTCTTGGTGTTCACGTTGCGCCCGCGATAGTTGATCTCGCCCTCCACGCGGCAGCCGCGAATCTCGCGATTCATGAGGTTGAGGCTACGCAAGAAGGTCGACTTACCGCAGCCCGAAGGCCCGATGAGCGCCGTGATCTCGCCCTTGTGAAAGTCGAGCGACGTATTGCGCAGTGCATGGTGGTCGCCATAGTACACGTTGACGTCCTTGGTGGAGAGCACGACCTCGTCGCTCACGGCCCTGCCGCTCACGCGAACGCGCTTCTCGCTCTCCCCCACACTCGACAGAAAGTCCTGGGTCTCGGACGATGCCGCCTCAGTTGCGGGCGTTGCATTTATCTCGCTCATTCGGCCGTCATCTTCCTTGCCAGTTGTTTGCCCACGATACGGGCGACTACGTTAAACAGCAGCACGCAAATCATCAGCAGCGCCGCGGTGCCCCAAACGATCTGCTGGGCCTCGGGGCTGCCCTCGCCATAGATCTTGTAGATGTGCACGGCGAGCGACTCACCGGGGCGGAACACGTTCCAGGCGCAGGTGGGGCTCGACAGGTTAAAGCTCAAGAAGTTCAGACGCACCGGCGAGCTCATGCCCGAGGTAAAGAGCAGCGCCGCGGCCTCGCCAAAGACGCGGCCGGCCGAAAGCACGATGCCGGTCACGATGGCGGGCATGGCCTCGGGAATCAGGATGTGCAGCGTGGCCTCCCAGCGGGTAAGGCCCATGGCCAGGCATGCATCGCGCTGGGCCTGTGGCACGTCCTCGAGCGCCTGCTGAATCACGCGCACCAGAATGGGGATATTGAACATGGTGAGCGCGACGGCGCCGGAGATGATGGAGTACTTCCAGCCCAGCTGCACCGAGAACACCAGGAAGCCAAACATGCCGACGACGATGGAAGGCAGCGAGGACAGCGTCTCGATGGCGGTAGAGGCGATGTCGCGGATAGGGCCGTTCGGCGCGTACTCAACCAGGAAGACCGCTCCGCCTAGGCTGATGGGCACCGAGATGATCAGAGTGATCAGCAGCAGGTAGAACGAGTCGAACAGCTGGTAGAGCACGCCGCCCTGCGTTCCGTTGGCGCGCGACGGCTCTGTGAGAAAGCCCGGCTGGAACAGCGTCGAGATGCCCTCGAACAGGATATAGGCCACCATGGAGATGACGATGAGCATGACGATGGCGACGATCGCCGTCAGCACGCCCGTGGCGATGCGATCCTGCTTTTGGACACGCCCGAGCCTCGCCTCGTC
>DBFCNY010000005.1:0-1841 GCA_048298285.1 Collinsella sp. | reverse complement strand
CTCCTGCCTCTTCACAAAATCGCGCTCCCTGCCATTGCTCCCGTTTTTAGTGCCGATTTTTGCCATAATCGAGGTCGTGGGCTGCACTTTGTAACCGATTGCGCATCCTTCTTAAGGAGCATGCCATGGCAACTAATCAAGAAACGGCCGTCATTAAGGCGCGCATGGACCGTATTCCCTCGGCGTTGTCGCCCGAGCTTGTCGAGCGCATTGCCGCCGATCGTGCTTCGGGCTATGTCAACCCGTATCGTTGCAACGACGATCAGGTCATTCGTCGTATTGATCGCGCCGCCGACAAAGGCACGCTTATGCGTCCGGCGTTTATGCGCGATACTGAAAAGATACTTCATCTTCCGGCGTACACCCGTTATGCAGGCAAAACGCAGGTCTTTAGCTTCCGTAGCAATGACGATCTGTCACGCCGCGGTTTGCACGTGCAGCTCGTCTCCCGCATTGCGCGCGATATCGGTCGCGCCCTGGGGCTCAATTGCGATCTGATCGAGGCGATTGGCCTGGGTCACGACTTGGGACACACGCCTTTCGGCCATGCCGGCGAGCGCTTCCTCAACGATATCTATCATGAGCGTACGGGGCGTTATTTTTTCCATAACGTGCAGTCGGTCCGCGTGCTCGACGCACTGTACGGCCGCAACGTGTCGCTCCAGACGCTCGACGGCGTGCTATGCCATAACGGCGAGTACGAGCAACGTGTGTTTGAGCTCTCGGACATGGGCTCCTTTGACCAGTTTGACCAGACGGTTGAGGATTGCATTGCCACGGGCTATAGCGCAATTGAGCATCTGCGTCCCATGACGCTCGAGGGCTGCGTCGTTCGCATCTCGGATATTCTTGCCTACGTCGGTCGTGACCGTCAGGATGCGATCGCGGCGGGCCTGCTTTCGCCCGACGCTTTTGATGATGGCCGGGGCGGTGCCTACAACAGTTGGATCCTCACGCATGCCTCCATCGATATCGTTGAGCACAGCTATGGTAAGCCGCGCATCGGGATGAGCGAGGACCTGTTTGAGGAAATTCGCCGAGCCAAGCGCGAGAACTACGAGAAGATCTATAGCAAGGGCGGTATCGAAGGCGATTCCGAGGCGGAGCTGCGCGAGGCGTTCGTAAAGCTCTACGACCGTTGCCTGCGGGATCTTAACAGTGGCGACGAGTCCTCTTACATCTTTAAGCACCATATTTCGCGCATTGAGCAGCAGCTTTCCTACTATGATCGCACCTATGCCTGGCAGGACGACAAGGATCAAGCCGTGGTGGATTATATCGCGAGCATGACGGACGGTTATTTCTGCGAGCTGACGAGCAAGCTGTTCCCTGGTCTGGAGTTTCCGCACCGTACCTATATTAACGAACGGTAGTTCGTATTAATTCGGTATACTGTTAGTGGAAAACGTTTTTGATTGATACACGGGATGGCTATGGACGACCTTTTTTCTGCTTCGACGCGCGAGCGTTCCTTTCAGAATGCGCCGCTTGCGGTGCGCATGCGCCCCAATTCGCTCGACGAGTACGTGGGCCAGCAAAAGGCCGTCGGTAAGGGTTCATGGCTGCGTGCCGCGATCGAGCACGACGTGCTTTCGAGCGTGATTCTGTACGGGCCTGCCGGTACGGGCAAGACGACGCTGGCCCACATTATCGCCAACCATACCAAGAGCGAGTTTGTTGAGGTCAGCGCCGTCACGGGTACCGTGAAGGACCTGCGTCGCGTGATTGATGAGGCCAAGACGCGCCTGAATACGTACGACCGCCGCACCATTCTATTCATCGATGAGATTCACCGCTTCTCTAAGTCGCAGCAGGATGCCCTGCTGCATGCAGTTGAGAAC
>DBFCNY010000004.1:0-9603 GCA_048298285.1 Collinsella sp. | reverse complement strand
TTGATTTCGCGAAATTCGGTATGGATGAGGGTGATTGGTTAAACGTAGTAGATAGGCACATTTCGTGGCGAACGAATCAAGCTAAGGTGCAAAAAGTCCCCCGTCCCAGAAAAATCATTGGCAACGTAGCAAAATGCCCCGCGGGCAGGAGGCTGCTCGCGGGGCAAAGAAGAGGGGCTTGTTGGTGGCGGACCGAAGGGTTCGGCATGGGGCTTCTGCCGCGGTCTGCCCTAAGGCGTTACAGCTCGACGAGCTGGCCGGTCTCGGCGGCCTCCTTGATAGCGTTGAGAAGCGTGAGCGTCTTAACGTTGTCGGCGGGGGTCACGACGGGCTCGACCTCGCGGCGGACAACCTTCACAAAGTGCTTGAGCTGCATCTTGTGCGGCAGCGCCGGGTCGACGGCCGGGATCTCCATCTGCAGCGGCTTGTGCCAGTTGGAGGCGCCGTCGTAGGAGAACTGATGCAGGCGGGGCAGCGACAAGGCGCCCAAGGTACCGCCAATAAAGTAGGCGTCGGCGTCGAAGGGGCGATACTGCGGATCCTCGCGAGCGGTTGCCTCCCAGTTCCAGGGGCTGGCGGTGGCGTCGGAGATGGTCATGCTTGCGAGCGCGCCATCGGCAAAACGGACGTTGACCACGGCGGAGTCCTCGGTCTCAAAACCGCGGGCGGCGCTGGACTGCATGCCCTGGACGGCAACGGGCTCGCCCAGCAGGTAGCGGAGCAGGTCGACGTCGTGCACCAGGTTGACCAGGATCGGGCCGGCACCCTTCTTGCGACGCCACTCGACATCGAAGTACTCGTCATTCTTATAGATCATATAGTGGAAGCTCGACACGGTGAGCTTGCCCAGCTCGCCGGACTCGATGATCTCCTTGGCCTTGTTGACGAAGGGGTTGTGGCGACGGTGCTGACCCACGAGCACGGGCACGCCGGCGGTCTCGGCCTCGGCGGCGAAGGCCTGAGCATCCTCGAGGTCGTTGGAGATCGGCTTTTCGACCAGCGGCACGATGTTGCGCTTGATGGCCTCGCGGGCAACGCCCAGGTGCAGGTCGTTGGGGGTGGCGATAATGACGGCCTCGGGCTTGACCTCGTCCATCATCTGGGCGGGATCGGTATAAAACGGCACGCCGGCGGCCTCGGCCGTGGCGCGGGCGCCCTCAAAGGCGTCAGCGATGGCGACGAGCTCGGCCTCGGGCTCCTCGGTGACAAAGCGGATGTGGTTGCGGCCCATGGCGCCGGCACCGATAACGGCAATGCGGACGGGGTTGAGCTCAGGCATTTCGACTCCTTAATACTGGTGACCAGTGGAATGCGACAAAGGGGCTGTCCCTTTGTCGCATCGGTAAAACTAGGCGGACTTCTTCTTGCTGTCGGAGACCATCATGTAGACGGTGAGCACGACGGCGATGGCGGCGATCACAATGGCGCCGTAGAAGGACTGCTGGTAGGCGGCGCTGCCGGCCTCGGCGTGATACAGCACGGCGGTGATGGGCTGGCTGATCCAGGTGGAAGCGGCATAACCCAAAAACATGATGCCGTAGTTGACGCCGATGTTACTGGTGCCAAAGGCGCCACCGGTGAGCGGCGGGTAGATGACGAGCAGAGCGCCAAAGCTAAAGCCGAGCAGAGCGAGCGCCACAAAGAACATGGCCTGCGTAAAGCTCATCGACATGATGACGAGTGCGACGATGGTGACGACAAGGCTGATGAGCAGCGACTTATAGGCGCCGAGCTTGTCGATGATCTGGCCAAAGGACAGACGGCCGACCAGGTTGGCGCAGGTGTTGACGGAGACCACCACACCGCCGAGGGCGACGGCCGCGGCGCTCGTGGGGTCGGCGAAGAGCTGAACGGCGGCGATGGAGGCAACCTTGCCCACGAGCAGGGTGCCCGCGGTGGCGGCAAAGGCGAAGGTGACGATGAGGACCCAGAAGCGCGGGGTCTTGACCATCTCGCCCGGGGTGAGGTCGCCGAAGGTGCCAGCGTGCGCGCCGCCCTTGGGGGCCTCGAAGCCCTCGGGCAGCCAACCGGCCTCGGGGGCCTTCAGGAACAGGGCGGAGGCGGCGATCGTCACAAAGAAGATGACGCCGAGCGCCTTAAGGGCGCCAAAGATGCCCAGGCTCGGGATGAGCAGCGAGGCGAGCACCGGGGACAGCACGGCGGGACCGGCGGTCGAAGCGGCCAGGGTGATGCCGGAGGCGAGACCCTTCTTGTCGATGAACCACTTTTGGCCGGTGGTGAGCGCGGGGTTGTAGCCCAGGCCGTTGCCGATGGCGGCGACGAGCGAGAACCACAGGTAGAACTGCCACGGCTCGGTGACGGTGCCGGACATGAACCAGCCCAGGCCGTAGCACGCGGCGGCGGCGATCACGACGTTGCGGGGGCCGATTTTATCGGAGATGCGGCCGGCGAAGATGCCCGTCACGGCCATGATGGTCTGGAAGACGGGGAAGGCCCAGGTAAGAGCGCTGGACCACTCGGGGTAGACGGCGAGCAGGTTCTTGCTCACGACGGAATACAGCGCGATGGAGCTGATGAAGAACATGGTGACGCACGCGGCGGAAAGCACGACGGCGCGACCCTTGTTGGAGTTGGTGGAAGCCATTGGACTCTTTCTAATCGATACGGGGGAGGAACAGGCGTGTCCGCGGGGCCTCCCTGTCAGGTTGGTTTACTGGTCAGTCGGCTTGGCGACGCCGGACTCATCGGACCAGAGCTCGACACCCTTGTTCTTAAGGTAGTTGTCGGCATAGGCGCGACGGCCGCCGGGCTTGGCGGTGAGGTCGCCCATCATGTTGGAGAAGCCGCCGTCGACCTTGATGGCGTCGCCGGTGGTAAAGTCCGAGCGCGTGGACGCCAGGAACATGACGGCGTTGGCGATATCGCTAACCTCGCCGATGCGGCGCGTGGCGATCAGACGGCTGCGGCTCTTTTCGACCTCGGGGTCGGCGTAGAAGTTGGCCGACATCGGGGTCTTAACGAAGCAGGGCTCGACGCAGTTGGAGCGCACGCCGTAGGGGCCCCATTCGGCGGCGAGCATCTTGGACATCATGTTGACGCCGGCCTTGGTGGAGCTGTACACGCCCGAGAACGTCTCGGGAGAGTGGCTGGCGACGGTCGAGACGTGCACCAGGCGACCCTGGCCGGCCTTGATCATTTCGCGACCAAAGCGCTGCGAGGTGATGAAGTAGCCGGTGAGGTTGACGTTGATGACCTCGTTCCAGTCGGAGAGCGGCAGGTCCTCCATGGCGGCGAAGCGCAGGATACCGGCGGTGTTGACGAGGACGTCGACACGGCCGAAGTCGGCGATGGTGGCATCGACGGCGGCCTGAACCTCGGCCTCGTCGGTGGCGTTCATCTTGTAGCCCTCGGCGTGGATTCCAAACTCGGCGGCGAGGTCGGCGGCTGCGGCCTTGACCTTTTCCTCGTCCAGGTCGAGCAGGACGACGTTGGCGCCGTTGCGGGCGAACTCGCGGCAAATCGCGACGCCCATACCGCCGAGTGCGCCGGTTACGGCGCAGACATCGCCCTCGAGCTTAAGCCAGTTGCTCATAGGAACTTCCCTTCTTGTGCCTCCCTGTGGGTCGTTCTCATTAATCGACCCACGTGGTTTTCGCAGGTTATCGTATGCTTTGCATTTGCGCAGGTGAATTGTATATTTGTTAGAATGGCGTTAACCGTAGGTTTACACTGTGCGATGCAGCTCATTCTCAATTGAGCGTGTGACCTGCGAAAACAACCCCCTGTGGCACCATGCGGTCACGGGCGCGAAAACGGGAGATTGACGTGTACGATCGACGACTTGAGGCCATATCGGCCGCCGCGGAGCTGGGGAGCTTCTCGCGTGCGGCGGCAAGATTGCGCGTGTCGACCCCGGCCCTCGTCAAGCAGGTGTCGGGCTTCGAGGCCGAGTTCGGCATCACGTTGTTCGAGCGCTCGCACTCGGGCGTCAAGGTGACGCCGGCCGGCGCACTGCTGGTGGACGACGCGCGCTCGATCATGCGGCAGTCCGAGGACGCGCTGCGCCGTGCCCGACGCGCGGCGGGCGATGGTGGTGCCGTGCGCCTGGGCGTGTCAATGATGTGCCCAGGACGCCAGACGCTGTCGATGTGGTCGGGCATCCACGATCTGGAACCGTCGCTACGATTTGAGATCGTGCCGGTAAGTGACCTCTACGACGAGCGCGAGACCGTCATGCGCAGCTTGGGCCGCGAGGTCGATGTGGTGCAGTCGAGTTTTTCTACCCCACGCTGGGGCGACGCTTGCCAAAAGCTCCACATCGTTAACGTACCGTTTTATATCGACCTGCCGCGCGCGAGCCCGCTGGCGCGCAAGAATCGCATTACGGTTGCCGACCTAGAGGGCATGCGCCTGCGCGTGCTCCGTCACGGCAACGATGCGATGGACAGCCTACGCATCGACCTTTTGGCCGACGGCGGCGTGGACGTGATCGATGTGGATAGCTTTGACTTTGCGCTCTTTAACGAGGCGGAGGAAAAGGGCGATGCGGTACTCACCTGTGGCGCATGGTCAGGGGTGCACCCGGCCTTTGTGGGCGTGCCGTTCCTGTGCGGCCGCGAGGTGCCAGTCTTTCTGCACTACCCGCTCGAGCCCACCCTCCAAGTCCAAAAATTCGTCAACGCCATGGCCCAACTCCTTAACTAGCTAATTTAGGACGGGGCTTTTTAGCTACTTTCGCCGCACTACCAGCACAATGCGAAAAATGATGCGAAAAATGACTGCAAATCGGTCACGCATGATTTTGCTTTTGCCCTGGGCTGGTTGTAGAATCAAAAAGCTTAAACGAACTACTTGTGCAGCTTGCGCGAAAGCTCGGGCTGCGGCTGGGGGGATGCGCCCGTGCAGGGTCCTTTCGGTCATATTGCGTCGATGCGCCGCACCTTTATGATGTTGGCAGCGGCCTTATGCGTGTTCGTTATGGCCGGGGGGGGGGTTGCCCTCGCGCGCGTACGGTGACGATGGCAACCTTATAACAAACCCAAACTTTCTTAACCAAGCTACTGGCTGGTCGACGACCTCTCCGAATGAGAGAATCGGCGAGACGATGAAGCTCGAGCTTTCCACGCAGCTCCTCAAGCCCCAAACGAACACCAAACAAGCTAACGGCAATCACTTTGCGCTTGCGTGGAATTTTAGGCCACAGGGCACCAATCTTTATTTTGAACCTGGATCAACCTACACCACCTTTTCCACCCAGAGCGGCGCCACGTACGAGTGGGGCCTAAACCATCGCGCCGCAACCGACCACGACGTGCTGATGCTCACGATGGGTCCTCAACAGGAGAATCTGTCGATTAACAGCGCAGGCCAAGACCAGCTTATGCAGCTGCGGGCTTGGCTTAAGGCGCAGGTCAAGATGCCCCAGGGAAATACCGTTGAGCAGTACACCGTTTACAGCGATCCCTTTGCTGCAAACGGCGGATTTGCTGGTAACAGTGCTGATGGATCCCACTTTTCGTTTGAACAGAGCGACGGTCGCATCGCGCTTTCTGTGTGGCTCGTAAGCTCTAACGGACAGGGTTGGTTCTCCTTTGGCACCAACAGCACGCATTATTATCGAAATCTTCCCGAGGAAGACGATGAGTTTGCCTATCAGGCTGACTATACCGCAGCGTCCGACAAAACGATGCTTGCGCTGACTTGCTACGATTCAAATCTTACGGGGGAGAACGAACAATACCGGGAGTGGTTTGGTAATCTGGTCAACGACGTTCACGTGGAAAAGCAGGGCACACGCGACATCTATAGCGACTTTGCCAAGGTGTATTGGGAAAATTCGTCCGAGACCATGACAACGCTCACAAACTATGCGTTCTCGACCTCGAATCTTAAGAACGAGAATACGAACATTGCTAACGGCAGCTTTGAAGAGGATATACATCTAGGGAACCAGAGGCCCAGCAAGTTTACGTTGTGCTCGCCCCATTGGCGTACGACCGAGACGGACCATCGTATCGAGATCGTTGCCAAGAACGACTACTATATCGACCCAGTTGGGCATTCTGTTACGTTTACGCCCTCCGATGGTGACTATGCAGCCGAGCTCAACGCACACGAGGCGAGTTCGCTCTACCAATATGTGACGACCGAGCCGGGAAAACAGTACGAGTGGGGGCTCGACCACCGCGGCCGCTCGGGTCGAGACGCCATGGCCCTTATCATCGGTCCGCGACAAGAAAACGAGCCGTACAAGGACAATCAAAAGGCACTCGATCAGTACCAGCAAATTGTTCAATGGATTCAAATGAGCGTCGACAACTATGTCGGCTTGGATGTGGTCAATTTTTTCCAATCGGGCTGCAGCAAAAAGATCATCCTGTATTCAACCAAGTTTGACAAAGTGGGCGGATTTGCCAATGCGTCCAGCGGAAGCGCGTTCTCATGGACGGCCGATGCGGAGCATACCGAAAAATGGTGCGTATGGATCATGGCGTCCGAAAACGACGCGTGGGCTTCCTACGGTTCCAACGCGCTCGAGCAGAGCAAAAAGGTTGACTACGACTATACCTACACCATTCCGGATGGCCAAAACCAGAGCGTCTTTGCTTTTGTGGCCTACAACACGGCCAACGGGAGCAATTCGACCGGCAACTTCCTCGACAATATCTCGTTTAGGGAGTTCTATCGCATCGAGACATACACGACGCCCAACGGAAGCGGAACGTATTTTTATAACGCCAATACCAAGACGGCGGACTTTACCTATGCCAAAAACTACGTAGGTAAACAGGAGAAGAACTCCTACTTTATGGTCGATGCCAAACGCGATGACGGGGCAGTCTTTATCGGTGCTTTTGTCAACGGCGAGTTCTATTCCGCAGACGACGACGCACATTGGACCAGATTGGAAGATGGTACCTATCGCTTTGAGGTCGACAAGGTCACGAAGCACTACAAAGTGCACCTCGTGTTTTCCAAGGCAGGCGTTCAATACGATGTGAACGGCGGCAAAGCGTATCACTACGATCCGTACAATGAGTCCACGGGCGATTTCGTACAGCTTTCTGGCGCTGGAGCGAGCTATACCTCCCATGCTGCCGTTGGACAAAACGACGACTGGAAGTTTATGGGCTGGGAGTACGCGGGCTCGGGAAAAGCCGTTCGCTTCGATGCCAAACACACGGTGACCCATACAGCTCCCGAGGGCACCACGGATTCCGGCACTCTTACCATTAAGGGCAAGAAGGTCAATCCGGATACCGGTGCTGTGGGCGATGCGGTAACCGTCGAAAACATTCCCGAGAGCCAGGGCGCGACGTTCGTGGCGCAATGGAAGTATCGTCAGGCCTTTGTTGCCCAGCTTAAAAATGCCGATGGCACGTGGAGCAACGTAACGACGGGCGGCACGGTCAGCTCCAAGCTTAAGGGGGCAAAGGGCTCCATCGATGCCGGGGATGGCTCGGGCAAGGACGAGGACGCGTACAAAAAATCGGGCGTTGCCTACTTTGTGGATGACGGCACGTTTGTGGAGGCGGTGGCCGCTCCCAAGGGGGGCTATCACTTTGAGGGTTGGTACGACCTATCGAATCCGGACGCCCCGGAGCTGCTGTCGTCTTCACCCACCTATACGTACAACGTAAAAGATCGCCATACGGGATGCGTATACGCACGATTCACCCCGCGCACCTACACACTCAAGGTTTCCAAGAGCGTTACGGGCAATATGGGCGACAAGCGTGCCTACTTTAAGATGACGGCGACCTTTACGGGCCTCAAGGCTGGTCAGACCTACGCCATCGAGTATTCGGATGCGTCTGCCCAAGGCAGCCATGCGCTCGTGGCGCGACCGAATGATCGGGCCGAGACCGTGGAAAACAAGACGGCCTTTACGGCCGATGGCCAGGGCAAGGCGACCGTGCCGTTTGCCGTTAAGGACGGCCTGACCGTTTCGATTAAGGCGCTGGATTACAACGCGGTCTATACCGTGAGCGAAGACGATTATTCGTCGTTGGGGTACCACGCCGAGCTTACGGGTGCGAGCGGCACGCTCAACGGTCCGCGTGTGACCGTTGCCGTTGAAGCTAAGGCCACCAATTCCCGACAGGTCGCGGTGCCTACGGGTATTACGCGCAACCCCATCTATGCCCTGGCGATTTTGGCCGCCGGCGTGCTGTTGGCTACGGGCATGGTTGCGCTGCGTTTACGCCGCGGCTCCAAGAGGGGCGGGCGCCTATGAGAAGACATGGCGCCAGCAATGCTGGTGATGGGCCAGCCGCACGAGCGGCCCCGCAGGGAAGACCCCGGGGCTCGCGGTATTCGGCCGCGTCGAACGTGAGGTTGGGCGCCCATGCGGCGCCAGATCTGGGAGAAGCGGACGACCGGCGCGATATCGTGGGCTTTCTGGCGCGCCTGGCATTTTTTGTCGTGACGCTCTGGCTGCTCTTTGGTGTGGTCTTGGGCGTGGGCGCAGTCACGACTGGCGAGATGGCCCCCCGCATCTGTTCGGGTGACGTCATGCTCTACTGGAGGCTCAGCCAGAGCTTTAACGAGGGTGACGTGGTGGTATACACCGCGGATGGCGAAGAGCGCCTGGGTCGCGTGGTTGCCCGCCCCGGTGATGAGGTCACAATTACCGAGTCGGGCGAGCTCATGGTTAACGGGGCTGTTGTGGTGGAAAGCGATATCACCACGCCGACGCCGCGCTATGAGTCTGCTGTGGACTATCCCGTGCATCTGGGAACGGATGAGCTCTTTGTGCTGGCAGATTTGCGCGAGGGCGGGCACGACAGTCGCCTGTATGGACCGATTGCCCGTTCGCAGATCAAAGGCAACGTGATCAGCGTGCTGCGCAGGTCGAACCTGTAGGCACGAAGCCTGGTTTTATTAAGGGCATGTGCCCGAGAGGAAGGATACAACATGAAAACTGGAAAGAGGCGACTGGCGGCGTTTGCAGTTGTGGCCGCCACGATGCTGCTGGCTTTGGTGGGAGTTGCTGCGCCGGCGTGGGCGGAGGAGGGCTCTGCTACTCCGCATCTGCCGGTAAATGACAACAAGGTCACAATCACCTCGACGCTTACCATGAATAAGAACGCCGTGGAGCCGAATGCGGAGTTCGGCTATTCGATTGCGCCGGCGGAGACGAGTGAGCTTGCGAGCACGAGTAACAACATGCCTGTTTCTGCTGGAGTGCCCGGTGGCGCCACGCTTCCGTCGTCTTCCGTTAATTTTTCTGC
Organism: Collinsella sp.; assembly: GCA_048298285.1. Classification (GTDB taxonomy): domain Bacteria; phylum Actinomycetota; class Coriobacteriia; order Coriobacteriales; family Coriobacteriaceae; genus Collinsella. The sequence continues at coordinate 409 of DBFCNY010000004.1, read as the reverse complement.
CCAAGGTCTTCATAGCCAAGATAATGCCGACGGCATTACTAAGACAATAACCGCTCCGTTGAACGTCAGCCTTGATACCTCAAAGTTTACGGCTCCGGGCATCTATCGATATAAGATTACGCAGACGCCGCCACCGTTGGATGGCCTCAACGTTACGTACAAGGAGCTCTTCCTCGATGTTTACGTAGAAAACGCAGAAAATGGCGGCTCGGGCTATGTTGTTAATGGTTGTACTCTTCTTAGCGACAAAGCAAGCTCGGGTAGGAAGGCCGCAGGCTTTGTGAACAAATATGCCACCCATAAGCTGACCATCACAAAGGTCGTCAAGGGCAACCAGGGTGACAAGAATAAGGACTTCCGGTTTAGTGTCAGCCTTAACGGCGCTGCCGGGGAAACCTATAAGTACGTC
>DBFCNY010000003.1:0-18140 GCA_048298285.1 Collinsella sp. | reverse complement strand
GGAGTCCGTGGGCACTGCGCGATGTATCGCTGACGGTGCGTCGCGGCGAGTTCCTGGGCTTGGCAGGTCATACTGGTTCGGGTAAGTCGACGCTGGTCCAGCATCTCAACGGTTTGATTCGCCCCCAGGAGGGATCCGTTCGCGCGCTGGGGTTCGATCTGTCAAACAAGAAAGACGCCGCCGCGGTTAAGGCCAAGGTCGGCGTGGTGTTTCAATATCCTGAGCGTCAGCTGTTTGCCGAAACCGTGGCGCAGGACGTGGCGTTTGGTCCGCACAACCTTGGCTTGCCGCAAGATGAAGTCGACCGTCGTGTCGAGTCATCGCTCTCGCGCGTGGGCCTCGACCTTTCCACGGTCGGCGACAAGAGTCCCTTTGAGCTTTCGGGCGGTCAGCAACGGCGTGTGGCATTCGCCGGCGTGCTCGCCATGGAGCCCGAAGTCCTGGTGCTCGATGAACCCATGGCGGGGCTCGATCCGGCTGCGCGCAGGGATTTCCTAGGGCTCATCGGTCGACTCCATCGCGAGGGCCTGACCGTTGTCATGGTTTCGCACAGCATGGATGACCTGGCCAATTGCTGCGACCGTATCGTCGTAATGAACGAAGGTGCGGTGTTTGCCGAGGGAACCCCCGCGCAGGTGTTTGCGCATGCCGATGAGCTCAAGTCGATCGGCTTGGGCGTTCCCGCCGCCCAGCGTATGGCGCTGGCGCTTACGGAGGCGGGCGTGCCGCTGCGTCGCGGCGGGCTCTATACGGTTGAGTCGCTGGCAGACGAGTTGGTGGACCTGCTAATCGGTCGCTCGGGCGGTTCTTCTAACGTCTCGGACATTGCTAAATCCAAGACGGTCGCGCGAGAGGAGGGCTGCTGATGGAGGCGTTTTCGTTTGGCAGCTACTATCCCGGCGATAGTGCAATCCACCGCCTGGACCCGCGAACCAAGTTGCTCTTGGGCTTTGTGTTTCTGATCACGACGCTCACGGTCAGTGGCTTCCGCGGACTGGCCCCGGTCGCAATTTTCGTTGTGCTGACCTATGCCGTGTCTCGGGTGCCGGTTCGTCGCGTTCTGTCGTCGATGGCGCCGCTGCTGGCAATCGTCGTCGTGGTCGCGGTGCTCAACTTGTTTACCGATCAGAGTGGGCGCATCCTGTGGCAGCTCGGCTTTCTGCAGATAAGCGAGGGCTCACTGCGTTCTGCCGCCTTTATGGCGTGTCGCCTGACGTTGATGATGGCCGGTATGAGCGCCATTACACTCACCACGCCGACGCTCGACCTCACCGCGGGCTTTGAGCGCCTGCTCGCGCCGCTTGCGCGTGTGGGACTTCCTGCGCACGAGCTCGGCATGATCATGGGTATCGCGCTACGCTTTATGCCGCAGTTTGCCACTGAGATGAAGCAGACGGCCGATGCACAGGCAAGCCGCGGTGCGCGCGTGACGGGCGGTCCGCTCGGTGGCGTACGCATGCTCGGCAGTGTGGCGATCCCGCTGTTCACCGGCGTGTTCCGCCATGCCGAGACGCTGTCTGCTGCCATGGATGCACGCTGCTATCATGGCGAGCAGGGCCGCACGCGCCTGCATGCGCTTACGTTTGGCCGCGGCGATGCGTTGGCGGCGGTGGTGACGGCGTTGCTGCTCATCTGCGTCATCGTCATCAACCTTCAACTTGTTTAGGCGCGATTCGAGCGCAAGAAAGGGGTCCCTATGACCGACAACGACCGCACGGCTCAGCTTGAGCGCGCCTGTTCGTATCTCAGGCGCATTCCGGCGTGGTATCTGGCCACGACCGATGTGGCCGACGGACATCAGCCCCGCGTGAGACCGTTTTCGTTTGCCATGGTCGATGACGGTAAGTTGTGGTTTTGCACATCGCGCGACAAGGATGTGTGGGCGGAGCTGAGCGCGAATCCCAAGTTTGAGCTCTCGGGCTGGAAGCCGGGGGAATGTTGGATCGTATTGACCGGCGAAGCCGCACTTGAGGACGACGCAGTTGCGAGCGACAAGGTGCGTCAAGCGGGTTTTAAGCACATGGTGGGCATTGGCGAGGAACACGAGAGTGCCAACGACGGCCGCCTTGCTTTCTTTTCGGTCCGCAACATTGCTGCGCGCTTCTGTGATATCGACGGCAGCGAGGAGCGCCTGGAGCTCTAGCTCGCACAAACCAGGTTCCCAAACTAGCTAGTACAGGAGGAAACGTGGACGGATTGAATACGGTTTTGGAGTATCTGACGTCGGTGCCGGCGTGGTATCTGGCGACGAGCGTGGATGGGCAGCCGCATGTGCGTCCGTTCTCGTTTGCTCAGATTCAGGACGGTAGGCTGTGGTTTGTGACGGCGCGCACCAAAGACGTGTGGCAAGAGCTGCTGCAAAATCAGCGCTTTGAGGCCACGAGTTGGTGGCCGGGCCATGGCTGGCTCATCTTGCGCGGGCGTGCCGGCTTGGATGACCGGGCTTTAGACGAAATGCGCGAAGCCGGGTGGAAGCATCTAGAGCACCTGGGCGAGCACTATGAGGGGCCTAACGACCCCACGCTCGTCTTCTTTAGCGTCGAGGATCCCGAGGCTTTTATCTGCAATCACGACGAATGGGTGCCGGTCGAGCTCTAGCCAGCTGGCGCATCCTAACAACTTGGTTTTCGCATGGGCGGGCCCCGTATTGCCCGGCGCCGTTAGGAGCGCCGGTCAATACGGGGCCCGCTCCATTTGTCAATTCCTTCAAGCGAATGTGTCGGGAATGTTTCAATGCATGAATATGCAAGCCATTTACGTATTCATGCATCTTTTGGTGCTAAAGTTTCAACCCACTTCATAACGACCGCTGCGAAATGCGCATCGGTGCATAAATCGCAGACAAGGAGTCTGATATGTCTTTGAAGGTTGGAATCGTCGGCGCGGCTGGATATGCCGGAGCCGAGCTCATTCGCCTCGTGCTCGGCCATCCCGAGTTTGAACTTGTTGCCATTACGTCCAACGCCGATGCCGGCCAGCCGCTGTCCGCGGTGTATCCGAGCTTTGCTGGCGTGAGCGATCTGGTTTTCACCACGCATGACGCCCCCGAGCTCAAGAGCTGCGATGCGGTTTTTCTTGCCGTGCCGCACACGGCTGCCATGGCACAGGTGCCCGCGCTGCTTGCATCGGGCGTCTCCTGCTTTGATCTTTCGGCCGACTACCGTCTGAACGACGCGTCCGTCTTTGAGGCATGGTATGCCGCCGAGCACACGAGTCCCGAGCTGCTCAAGACGCGTGCTTTCGGCCTGCCCGAGCTGTTCTGCCAGGACTTGGAGACCGCTGCTTCCAGCCATGCCGCTGGCAGGCCCGTGTTGGTCGCCTGCGCCGGCTGCTATCCCACCGCAACGAGCCTCGCTGCCGCGCCTGCCGTGCGTGCGGGCTGGGTGGCCGAGAGCGGTCCCGTGATCGTTGACGCCATCAGCGGCGTGACGGGTGCCGGCAAGTCCTGTAACGCCCGCACCCATTTTTGCAGCGCGGACGAAAACCTGGAGGCCTATGGCGTGGGTAAGCATCGTCACACGCCCGAAATCGAGCAAATCCTCGGTCTAACCGATCGCGTCGTTTTTACCCCGCACCTGGCACCGCTCAAGCGCGGCCTGCTCTCCACGGTGACGCTGCCGCTCACGCCGCAGGCCATCGACTCCCTGGCTCTTGAGGATGTCGTCGACTATTACAAGCAGTTCTACGCTGGACGCACCTTTGTGCGCGTGCTCGACGCCGGCCAGCAGCCCAAGACGGCTTCGGTCGTCGGAACCAACGCCGCCCAGATTGGCCTCGCGCTCAACAAGCGCGCGGGCGTTCTGGTGGCGACGGGCGCCATCGACAATCTGTGCAAGGGTGCAGCAGGCCAGGCGGTCCAGTGCGCCAACATCGTCTTTGGTTTTGACGAGCGACGAGGCTTGCCCACAGTGGCGTGCCCGGTGTAGCACATTCGATTGTTAACGATTTGGTAGTCGGGCATCGAGTGGGGCGCCACTCTTAAGCTGGTCTCATGATTACGACTGGCATGGCGCACCAACCGATGTCCGTTTTTTGTTTGACATAAGGAGTCATAAAGACGATGAATATCGAGCTGTTTGATATCAAGATTCGCGCCGTCGAGGGTGGCGTTACGGCAGCGGCCGGCTTTAAGGCCACAGGCATCCATGCGGGATTCCGGAAGAATCCCGAGCGCCTGGATTACGCGCTCGTCGTGCCCGATAAACCCTGTCCCGGGGCCGGCGTGTTTACGACTAACCGCTTTTGTGCGGCGCCCGTGCAGGTGAGCCGTGCCAACCTGGGCGGCGCCGACAAGGGCTACGGCGTCATTGCCGGCGTTTCGGTCAACTCTGGCAATGCCAACGCCGCCACGGGCGAGACCGGCCTTGCATGCGCGCGCGAGACGTGCAGCATCGCATCGCAGGTCATCGGCTGCGAGCCCCAGCAGATTCTGGTTGCCTCCACGGGTGTGATTGGCCAGATTCTGCCGATCGACACGTTTGAGACCGCCATTCCTGCTGCCTACGAGGCACTCTCCGCCCACGGTGGCGCCGATGCCGCTCGCGCCATCATGACGACCGACACGCACTCCAAGGAGTACGCCGTGTCCTACGTCAGCGAGGCTGCGGGACACACAGGCAATGCCTATACGGTGGGCGGTATGTGCAAGGGCTCGGGCATGATCATGCCCAACATGGCCACCATGATCGCGGTCATCACTACCGATGCCCCCGTCGAGCCGGCGGCGCTCCACGCCCTGTTGCTCTCCACCGTCAAGCAGACCTTTAACAAGGTAACGGTCGATTCCGACACCTCGACCAACGACACCTGCATCATGCTTGCCTCCGGCGCCGCTGCCGCAGATGCCGAGCCTATCGTCGAGGGCTCCGATGCCTTCGACGAGTTGGCATTTGCTGTGCACGAGGTGTGCGAGAGCCTGGCGCGCAATATCGCCGCCGATGGTGAGGGCGCATCCAAGCTTGTTACGGTCAACGTTACCGGCGCCGTGAACGACGAGGAGGCCGATATCGCCGCCCGTGCCGTTGCCAACTCGCCGCTCGTTAAGACCTGCATCGCCGGCCACGACTGCAACTGGGGCCGCGTTGCCATGGCGCTTGGCAAGTGCGGCGTGAAGTTTAATCAGGAAGACGTTTCCATCGACATGATGGGCATGCCTGTCTGTCGCGACGGTCTGACTGTTCCCTTTGATGAGGACGAGGCTCTACGACGTTTCGAGGCGCCCGAGATCGTGATCTCGGCCGACCTGGGCGCAGGCGACGCGGCAACGACCGTGTGGACCTGCGACCTCACGCATGAGTACATCTCCATCAACGGCGACTACCGTTCCTAGATTCCGGGCACGCTGCGCATCTTGCCGCGATTGCGGACAGCGGAGCACGGCGCGATAACGATACGAAAGACGAGGCAGATTATGAAATTCGCACGCGATTGTCGTTCGAGCGAATCCAACGAAGCAACCGCGCAGCTGCTGTTCGAAGCGCTGCCGTGGATTAAGAACCTGACCGGCAAGACGGTTGTTATCAAATATGGCGGAGCCGCCATGGTTGATGAGCAGCTGCGCCGCGACGTGATGAGCGACATCGTTTTGCTCAAGATCATCGGTATGCGCCCCGTCATCGTGCATGGCGGCGGCAAGGCTATCAACGAGGCGCTGAGCCATTACGATATTCCCGTCGAGTTTAAGAACGGCCAGCGCGTGACCACGCCGGCGACTATGGATATCGTGCGCGAGGTGCTGGGCGGCAAGGTCAACCAAGAGCTGGTTGCTGCCATCAACCACCACGGCAACCTGGCCGTGGGCGTGTCGGGCAGCGATGCCGGCACCCTTATCGCCGAGCCACTCGACCCAGAGCTCGGCCGCGTAGGCAAGGTCACGCACGTCAACACCGACTATATCGAGCGCCTGCTCGATAGCGAGTACATCCCCGTCATCGCTACCGTCGCGGCGGGGGAGGACGGCGGTTTCTTCAACATCAACGCCGACACCGCCGCCGGTGCCGTTGCCGCGGCGCTCCACGCGCATAAGGCAATCTTTTTGACCGACGTCGATGGCCTGTACAAGGACTTTAGCGACAAGGACTCGCTTATCTCCAACCTAACGCTCGACGAGGTCAACGAAATGCTCTACGGCGGCGAGGTCGATAAGGGCATGATTCCCAAGCTGCGCGCGGCCGTCGATGCGCTTACCGGCGGCGTATTTCGTGCCCACATCATTAACGGTACTACGCCGCATTCGCTGCTCCTGGAGCTGCTGACCGATGCCGGCGTCGGCACCGTGATCCATTCCACCGAGACGGCTTACGAGTTCGATACGCATCCGCATCCGCTTTCGACGTTTGCTGCGCGTCTGACCGAGAACCTTGACGAGGTCGAGAAGCTTCAGACGGTCTAGCTGACCCGCAGCCGCCCCATTTCTGCACCCATAGCCCCGCGCCGTCTGGCGCCCAACGAAAGGCATCCCATGTCACTTGCAGCTCAGCAATCGCTTGAATCCCATTACGTTATGCATACCTTTGGCCGCTCTCCGGTCGAGTTTGTCGAGGGTCACGGCATGAAGCTCACCGGCGACGATGGCCGTGAGTACCTCGACTTTCTTGCCGGCATCGGCGTGTGCAGCCTAGGTCATGGCAACCCGGCTGTGCTCTCGGCGCTCGAGGCACAGACCAAAAAGCTCATGCATGTCTCCAATTACTTTTACATCGAGCAGCGCGGACAGGTCGCGGCGCTGCTGTCCAAGCTTGCTAACGACGACGTAGATGGTGCGCGCGTGCTTGCCGATGCCATTGTCGCCGGCGATGAGACCACGGCAGCTGCTCTTGGTGCCCCGGCTGCGGATGAGCAGGTTTGGGAGACCTTCTTTGCCAACTCTGGCGCCGAGGCCAACGAGGGCTCGATGAAGCTCGCGCGCCTGTACGCCAAGCGTGCCGGTAATGGCGGCAACACCATCGTGTGCATGCGCGGCGGGTTCCACGGCCGTACGCTCGAGACCATTGCCGCCACCATGCAGGATTGGCTGCAGGACAGCTTTCGCCCGCTGCCGGGTGGCTTTGTGGCCTGCACGCCCAACGATGTCGATGAACTGCGTGCGATCTTTAAGCAGCTGGGCAGTGAAATTTGCGCCGTGATGCTCGAGCCGATCCAAGGTGAGAGTGGCGTGCACCCTATGACCGAGGAGTTTATGGCGGCAGCGCGCGACCTGGCACACGAAGTGGGCGCCGTGCTTATCGCCGACGAGGTCCAGTGCGGTATCTTCCGCACGGGTAAGCCGTTTGCGTTCCAGACTTATGGCGTGGAGCCTGACATTATGAGCCTTGCCAAGGGCATTGCTGATGGCGTGCCCATGGGTGCCGTCGTGGCGAAGAAGGAGATTGCCGACGTGTTTAAGCCGGGCGACCACGGCTCGACCTTTGGCGGTAGCTGCTTGGCCGTCGCGGCGTGCGCCGCGACGCTTTCCGCGCTTGTGCACGGCGACTACGCTGAGCATGCCGCCAAGGTGGGCGCCTATATGGAGCAGGCGCTGGCTAAGCTTCCGCATGTGGTAGAGGTGCGTGGCCGTGGCCTGATGCTCGGCTGCGATTTGGATGATGCCGCGGGCGACGCGCATGATATTGTTGCCCGCGCGCTGGCTGCCGGTGCCGTGATTAACGCTACGGGTGCCCATACGCTGCGTTTCTTGCCGCCGCTCGTCTGCGAGGAAGCCGACGTGGACAGTCTGATCGAGATACTGTCGGGTGTTTTGGGCTAGCGCGGCGCAATAACTCAATTTGGACCGGGTTCCGGACTGCGGACGTGCCCTATGCGGCATGATTCAGCGGTCTGGAACCCGTTTTGCCTTAGATTTGCTAAGGCAGGGAGACCTGCTGGTCAAAAAACATCAAATATGAGTACTGTTACAGATTTGGTAGCAGCAATTTTGGACTAATAAGGCCAGATGGCAAGTCGAAATGGCGATGAATACACGATTTTGATCTGACTGTTAGTCCTTATAATGGACATATGTTGCGTAACCTAAGCAAACACTATCTGTTTATATGTTGCAAGCAAAGTAGCAGTACTCATTTTTGCCATTATTTGGCCACGGCCTTTGTGACAGACGTGCTGGCGGGTTCGAATCCCATGCGCTGGGCATGAAAAAGGAAAGGCCTCCATCGCTGGAGGCCTATCAAATCAGTGGTGGGCGATGAGGGATGTCCGCGTGCGGCTCCGCCGCCCGCATCCGCTTCGTCGCTTCGCTCCTCGCGTGCTGCGCTGGAAAACGCTTCGCGTTTCCTCAGCTCCGCACCCTTGCGGGTTCGAATCCCATGAAATGGGCCCAAACAAAAACGGTCCCCTTTCGAGGACCGTTTCCAATTCAATGGTGGGCGATGAGGGATGTCCGCGTGCGGCTGACGCCGCCCGCTTTCGCTTCGGGCCTACGGCCCTCGCGTGCTGCGCTGGAAAACGCTTGCGCGTTTCCTCAGCTCCGCACCCTGTCGGGTTCGAATCCCATGCGCTGGGCCCAAAAAAGAAAGGCTTCCATTGCTGGGAGCCTATCAAATCAGTGGTGGGCGATGAGGGATTCGAACCCCCAGCCTTGTGCGTGTAAAGCACCTGCGCTAACCGTTGCGCCAATCGCCCGTGCGGAGAGAGTATAGCAAAACAATCGCCTCATTCATCTCATATCCATTAAAGGTAACTGGCACGTGTCACAGCGGAGCTGATTCAGTTGAGATTGCCTGAACATTCCGCCCCTCTTTACGCCCTCGGGTATACTCAAAAGCTACTGATTCGATTTGATGCCCAGCAACAGCAGAGGGGATAGTATATGTGCGGTTTTGTCGGTTTTGTCGGTGGGACGGATAACCAATCCGAGGTGCTCACCAAGATGATGGACCGCATCGTCCATCGCGGTCCCGACATGGGCGGTCAGTTTATCGACGGCCGCGTTGCCCTCGGCTTCCGCCGCCTGTCGATCCTCGACCTGACCGAGGCTGGTGCCCAACCCATGGCCAACGAGGACGGTAGCGTCGTCATTGTCTTCAACGGCGAGATCTACAACTTCCAAGAACTCCGTTCCGAGCTCGAGGCAAAGGGCTACAAGTTCCACTGCGGCGCCGACACCGAGAGCCTCCTGCACGGCTACGAGGAGTGGGGCGAGGCCGTTCTCGATCGCCTGCGCGGTATGTACGCCTTCGTCATCTGGGACAAAAAGAAGAACAAGCTTTTTGGCGCCCGCGACATCTTTGGCATCAAGCCGCTCTACTACTATCCCATGGCCGATGCGGGCGACGGCGCTCCGGGCGTGCTCTTTGGTTCCGAGATCAAGAGCTTCCTGGACTACCCGCACTTCCACAAGGCGGTCAACAAAAAGGCTCTGCGTCCGTACATGACGCTGCAGTATTCGGCAACCGAGGAGACCTTCTTCGAGGGTGTCTACAAGCTGCCGCCGGCGCACTACTTTACCGTCGATATCCCGACCGGCAAGATGAACATCGAGCGCTACTGGGATTGCGATTACTCTGCCGTCGAGAAGCCGTTCGAGGAGTACGTCGATGAGCTGGACGAGGTCGTGCACGAGAGCGTCGAGGCCCATCGCATCGCCGACGTCAAGGTCGCGTCGTTCCTCTCCGGTGGCGTCGACTCCAGCTACATCGCCGCTTGCCTCATGCCCGACAAGACCTTCTCGGTGGGCTTTGACTACAAGAACTTCAACGAGACCAACTACGCCAAGGAGCTTTCCGATAAGCTCGGCGTCGAGAACGTTCGCAAGATGATTACCGCCGACGAGTTCTTCGGTGCGCTCGAGGACATCCAGTATCACATGGACGAGCCGCAGTCCAACCTGTCTTCCGTGCCGCTGTGGTTCTTGGCCGAGATGGCCCGCAAGGACGTTACCGTCGTGCTTTCGGGCGAAGGCGCCGACGAACTCTTTGGCGGCTACGCCTACTACGAGGATACGGTCCCGGTGCGCAAGTACAAAAAGATGGTGCCGCTGCCCATCCGTCGCGCGCTCGGTAACCTGGCGCTGCATATGCCGTACTTCAAGGGACATAACTTCCTGGTCAAGGGTGCCGAGATCCCCGAGAAGTCGTTCCTGGGACAGGCTCTGGTATGGCCGGAGCGCGAGGTCGACGGCGTGCTCAAGCCCGAGTACAACACCGGCGACGGCGCCTTTGAGCTCGCTGCACCCATCTACGCACGCGTGAAGGGTCAGCCCGAACTGGTCAAGAAGCAGTACTTGGACATGAACATGTGGCTCCCGGGCGACATTCTGCTCAAGGCCGACAAGATGTGCATGGCACACTCACTGGAGCTGCGCGTGCCCTTCCTGGACCGCAAAGTCATGGAGTTCGCCGAGCACATTCCCGACCGCTACCGCATCAACGAGAACGGCAACAAACAGGTACTCCGCCACGCTGCCAACAAGTCGCTGCCCGATGAGTGGGCCACCCGTCCCAAGGTGGGCTTCCCGGTGCCGATTGTCTACTGGCTGCGCGAGCAAAAGTGGTACGACTATGTCAAGGAGTACTTCACCGCGCCGTGGGCAAGCGAGTTCTTCAATACCGACGAACTCATGCACCTGCTCGATCTGCACTTTGCGGGCAAGGGCGATTTCCAGCGCAAGATCTATACGCCGCTCGTGTTCTTGGTGTGGTACAAGCGCTTCTTTATCGACGAGGACCAGCCCGCTGTTCGGGCTGCCTAGCCTCGGCTGACGAACGCCTGCGCGTAACGGCTCCTCCGGGAGCCGTTTTTGCGTGGGTGCGTTTCAGTTACTATAAAACCGTCCCTGCCAAATGGCTGAGAAAGGTGAAAGATGCACCATTCGGATTCCGCGACCGTGACCACGGTCGATACGCTTGCCAAGCTTCTCGATGTGTGCGGCGAGCTGCGCGCATCAGAGCAGGTTGACGAGCGTGCCGTGACCGGCTGCTCGTTTGATTCGCGCGCGGTCTCGGCAGGTGACGTGTTCTTCTGCAAAGGTGCTGCCTTTAAGCCCGCGTTTTTGAGCATGGCGCTCGATGCGGGCGCCGTCGCATTTGTGTGCGAGGAGTCACTGGTCGAGTCTCTGGAGCCGCTGGCGCAGGAGAGCGGTGCTGCGATGCTGGTTGTTGATAGCGTTCGCACGGCCATGGCCCTGTTGCCGCCGGAGGTCTACGACCGTCCCGACCACGACGTCAAGATCGTGGGTATCACCGGTACCAAGGGAAAGACCACGGCCGCTTTTATGCTCCAGTCGATTATCAAAGCGGCGGGCGAGTCCTGCGGCATGATCGGCTCGGTGAGTACCGACGATGGCATCGAGTGCTACGAGAGCACCAATACTACGCCCGAGGCCCCCGAGGTCTGGCGCCATATCGCCAACTGCCGCACGTCCGGTCGCCAGTCCATGGTCATGGAGGTTTCGAGCCAGGCGCTCAAGTACCAACGCGTCGAGAATCTGCCGTTTGACGTGGCGTGCTTCCTCAACATCGGCCGCGACCACATCTCGCCGATCGAACACCCCACGTTTGAGGATTATTTTGAGAGCAAACTCAGGATCTTTGACCAGGCAAAGACCGCCGTGGTGAATCTAGGCACCGAAGAGGTTGACCGTGTGCTAGAGGCAGCGTCGACGGCCGATCGCTTGGTGACCGTTGGGGTCGAGCATCCCGAGGCGAGCCTGTGGGCAAGCGACGTACGCATGGTCGGCTTTAGCATCGAGTTCAACTTGCATGGCCTGTGTGCCGACGAGTCCGAGACGGGGGAGAAGGTCCTGCTGGGCATCGCGGGCGACTTTAACGTGGAAAACGCGCTGGTCGCTATCGCCGCTGCGCGCGAGATCGGCATCGGTATCGAGGCTATCAAGAAGGGCCTCTCCAAACTGCGTGTGCCGGGCCGTATGGAGGTCGTGGAGTCGAAGGACGGCCGCGTGATCTGCGTCGTCGACTATGCGCACAACCAGCTTTCGTTCCGTTCGCTTTTCTCGTCGGTGAAGCGCGCGTTTCCCGCTAGCCCCGTCATTGCGCTGTTTGGCGCTGCCGGCGGCAAGGCGCAGGAGCGCCGCGAGCAGCTTCCGCGCGAGGCCGCACCGTATTCCGACCTGATGATCTTTGCCAACGAGGATCCAGCTCACGAGGACCCGATGAAGGTCTGTCGCGAGCTTGCCGAGCATGTTCCCGACGATACGCCGAACAAGATCATCCTCGACCGCGAAGCCGCTGTGCATGCGGCGTTCAAGGCGGCGCGCGAGGAGTACGTCAACCCTGATGCTCCCACCATTGTCTTGCTGCTGGCAAAGGGTGACGAGGAGCTCATGCACGTGGGCGACGAGTTCGTGCCCATCGAGAGCGACCTTTCGTTGGCCAATCGCCTGATCGATGTTACCCAGTTTGACTAATGAACCATGATGGCGGCGGCGCCCTGAGTGCGCTGTCGCCATAAGCGTGTTCCCTCAATCAAAACATGCCGTCCAAGTCCAAACCCTTCTACGTAAACGGAGTAACCATGTCCCACAACACCCTGCCGACCGTTGCCGAGCTTTCGGGCGAGATGCGCGAGCGCTTGGCCAAGGTCAAGTACGTCTTTACCGACCTGGATGCCACGATGCTCGCACCCGGCTCGTGCGTGCTACGCGACAACGACGGCAACCCCTCGACCAAACTCGTCGAGGCCGTCGTGGCGCTCGCTCGCGCTGGTATTCAGGTGGTTCCCACCTCGGGCCGCAACCGTACCATGATCCACGAGGACGCGCGCGTGCTCGGTCTCAACTCCTACATCGGCGAGATGGGCGGCCTGGTCATGTACGACCTCAAAGCCAACGATTGGGAGTATCTGACCGGCGACATGCCTTACGACCCCGCCTGCGGCCTTACTCCGCACCAGGTGATCGAGCAGACCGGCGTGTGCGAGAAGATCCTTGCCCGCTGGCCGCACAAGATCGAGTACCACAACGACATGTCGACCGGCTACAAGTACCGTGAGGTCACCGTCGGCATGCGCGGCGATGTGCCCGACGATGAGGTCCAGGCCATCCTGGACGAGGCCGGCTGCGGTCTGATCTGGGCTTGCAACGGCCATCTGACTCACCTGTCCAAGCCGACGACGCTCGAGCTCGATCGCGTCGAGGACGGTCGCGCCTTCAACATCAATCCGGCGGGTCTTAACAAAGGCGTTGCCATTGCGCGCTTCTGCGAGCACCTGGGGATCGAGCGCGAGGAGACGCTTGCGCTCGGCGACTCCGAGTCCGACTTCTACATGGCCGACCATGTTGGCATGTTCTGCCTGGTCGAGAACGGTCTGACGAGCGCCGGTGCCCCGGAGTTCTTGGACGCCTGCGACAATGCCTATATTACGCGCGGCAAGATTGTCGACGGTTGGGTGGCAACGGCCGAGCTGCTGGTCGCAGCCCGTTCGTAGCGCGACGCATCACGATTGGTTGCATTTTTCGAGAGAGAATCTGGTGAGGTAATGTCCGATATCGATAATATGGCCGGGGACACGCGTCCGATCGGCGTGTTCGACTCGGGCCTGGGCGGCTTGACGGTCGCGCGCGCGATCGCAACGGCACTTCCGCACGAGTCCGTCTACTATTTCGGTGACACTAAGCGCTGCCCTTATGGCACCCGCACCGAGGACGAGGTTCGCTCGTTTGCGCTGCAGGCGGGCCGCTGGCTATCGAGGCACGACGTTAAGATCATGGTCATCGCCTGCAACACGGCGACCGCCGCGGCCTTGCGTTTGGCTCAGCAAGTGCTCGACGTTCCCGTGATCGGCGTGATCGCCCCGGGCGCGCGCGCCGCCATCAACAGCACGCGTACGCGTCGCGTGGGCGTGCTCGCCACCAATCTCACCATTCGCTCGGGCGCCTACACGCGCGCCATTCAGGACCTGGATGCCGGCGTCGATGTATACGGCTGTCCTGCCTCGAGCTTTGTCGAGGTTGTCGAACACGAGCTCGCCTCGGGTGCACATCTGCAGGAACAGTGGCTTGAGAACGAGGACATCTTCGATACGCCTGCCGTGCGTGCGCTGGTGGGTGCCACGGTTGAGCCGCTGCGCGACCACGGTATCGATACCGTGGTGCTCGGCTGTACGCATTTCCCGCTGTTGGTGGGACCTATCCGCCATGCGCTGGGGCCTGGGGTGCGCGTCGTGAGTTCCGCCGAGGAGACCACGCGCGAGCTGACCGATATCCTCACGCGCCGCGAGCAGCTGGCGGGCGACGCCGCCGAGCCGCAGCATCGTTTTGCCACGACGGCCGATAACATTGCCGAGTTTGCGGTGGCGGGCAGCTTTATCTTTGGTCAGCCGCTCAAGAGCATCGAACATATCGATATCGATGAGCTGAAATAGATGTAAGGCAGCCGCCAAAGCCTTCGCCACATCTTTTGCCGAAAGGAAATTTCTATGGAGTACATGCAGGTCAACCGCGCCAACGATCGCGCCGCCAACGAGTTGCGCCCCGTTAAGCTCACCCGTGGCGTCATGAAGCACGCCCACGGCTCGTGTTTGGCCGAGTTCGGTGACACGCGCGTGCTGTGCGCCGCCACTATCGAGGAGGGCGTGCCGGGCTGGCGAAAGGGAGCTAAGGCCGGCTGGGTGACCGCGGAATACGCCATGCTGCCGGCGTCGACCGGCAAGCGCTGCAAGCGCGAGCACGCCAACCGCAAGGGTCGCTCCATGGAGATCGAGCGCCTCATTGGCCGCAGCCTGCGTACCGTTGTCAACATGAAGGCGCTCGGCGAGTACACCGTCACCGTCGACTGCGATGTGATTCAGGCCGATGGCGGCACGCGTACAGCGAGCATCACCGGCGCCTGGGTGGCGCTGCACGACGCCCTCGCCATGTGGGTCGAGGCGGGCAAGATCGAGCGCATCCCGCTTATCGGCCAGGTGGCTGCCATCTCCATGGGCGTTGTCGACGGCAATACGCTGCTTGACCTCGATTATTCCGAGGACAGTCACGCCGAGGTCGACATGAACCTCGTCGCCACCGACACCGGCGAGATGATCGAGCTCCAGGGCACCGGCGAGCAGGCGCCCTTTGACCGCAAGCGCCTCAACGCCCTGCTCGACCTGGGCGACAAGGGTATCGCCGAGCTCATCGAGCTTCAGCGCCAAGCCATCGCCTAACCTGCCAAAAGGGACAGGTTTATTTTGGTAGGTTTTATCTGCTGAAATGCTGCGTTGAAAGGTCCGATCGCCTGAGAGGGGAGGGGTCAAGTGCCCAAACGCCCCTCACGCGGCTTGCTATAGAGACAAGGAGGCCAGTTATGGCACTTGAGAAGATTGACATCGACACCCTCGACCCGGCGGCGACCATCGTCGTGGCAACGGGCAACGCCCATAAGCTCACCGAGATCGAGGCCATTTTGGGCAAGGTCATGCCCGAGGTGCGCTTTGTGGCGCTCGGCCAGCTGGGTGATTTTGAGGATCCCGAGGAAAACGGCACGACGTTTTTGGAGAACGCCATCATCAAGGCCCAAGCCGCGGTTGAGGAGACGGGCCTTATGGCCATTGCCGACGATTCGGGCTTGGTCGTTGATGCCCTGGACGGCGAGCCGGGCGTGTATAGCGCGCGCTATGCGGGCGTGCATGGCGACGATGCCGCCAACAACGCCAAGCTGCTCGTTAACTTGGAAGGCGTGGCAGACGAGGATCGCACCGCGCGTTTTATGAGTGTCGTCGCGCTCATCGACACGGATGGTCTGGTCACCTATGGTGAGGGCGCCTGCGAGGGCGTTATCGCGCACGAGGGCCGCGGCGATCACGGCTTTGGCTACGACCCGCTGTTCCTGCCGGTCGACACGCCGGGCAAGACCATGGCCGAGCTGACGGCGGACGAGAAGAACGCCATCAGCCATCGATTCCATGCGCTCGAGCACCTATCCGCCAAACTGACGGGCGAGGAGTAGGCCGTGCGTGCGGTGGTGCAGCGCGTACTCAACGCCGGCGTGACGGTCGACGGCGAGTGCGTGGGCCGCATTGGACGCGGCTACCTGGTGCTGCTGGGTGTGGGCCATGGCGATACGCGTGCCGAGGCCGATAAGCTGTGGGGCAAGCTCCGCGGGCTGCGCATCAACGAGGACGAGAACGGCAAGACCAACTTGGCGCTTGCCGATGTCGACGGTGAGGTGCTCGTGGTGTCGCAGTTCACGCTGTTCGCTGACTGCCGCCACGGTCGCCGCCCATCGTTTACGGATGCCGGCGCGCCCGATGTTGCCAACGAGCTCTACGAGTACTTCCTGACGCTCGTTCGCCAAGATGTCGAACACGTGGCGCACGGCATTTTTGGCGCCGATATGAAAGTCGACTTGGTCAACGACGGCCCATTCACCATCGTCTTGGACACCGATAACCTTTAGGTTACGCGGTTTTACCAAACCGCGTAACAACTGGTCATGCGAGATTGTCGTCTGGTACGTATTCGAGACCGGGCTTTTTTAGCTACTTGCGTATGGCCACAACAGGGTGCTATAGTATTAGAGTTTTGTCTATCTTAGGGGTATTATCCCCTTTTTGAATTGCACCTTCTGGAGGCCCTGTTCATGGAAGAGATGGAAGTCAATCACGTCGACGACATCCACGAGAAGCTGACCGATATGGTGGGCGATCGCGTCAAGGTTAAGGCCAACATGGGCCGTACCCGCGTCGTCGAGCGCATGGGCACCATCAAGAGCGTCCACCCGGCCGTCTTCATTGTCGAGGTTGACGAGCGTCGTGGCCGCAAGTCGCGTCAGTCCTACCAGTATATCGATGTGCTCACCGGTCAGGTCGAGCTGTTCGACCCCGAGAGCGGCGAGCATATCTTTACCCCGGTCGGCAATCAGCTCGAGGAGCATTAACGGTGACCGATCGGTCCCTGACTCTTTCCGCGCCGGCAAAGATTAACCTCTACCTGGGGGTTCATACCGAGCGCGATGACCGCGGCTACCACAGGGTCGATTCCCTGATGGCGGCCGTCGGTCTTTCCGATACCGTGACGGTCACGCCGGCGCAGGCGCTGACCGTCCAGACGGTTCCGGCATCAGATTTTCCCATGCAAAAGAATACGGCGTATCGGGTTGCGGTTGCTATGGCCGAGCATTATGGTCGCGAGGCAAACATCTGCGTGACGATTGAGAAGCGCATTCCATTGTGCGCCGGCTTGGGCGGCCCCTCGACGGATGCGGCCGCGGTCATTGTCGCCTTGGCAGAGCTCTGGGGCATTGATCGCACCGACCCAGCGCTCGACGATATTGCGCGGGGCATTGGTGCTGACGTCCCGTTCTTTTTGCACGCGAGTCCTGCGTTCTACGTAGGTGGGGGAGACGTGCTGGCAACTGAGTACCCCGCGCTGCCCGCGACGCCCGTCGTGCTGGTCAAGCCGCGCGAGGCAAGCGTTTCGACAATTGAAGCCTATCGACGTTTTGACGAGGCCCCGGTGCCTGCGGACAAGCCCGGCGCGATAGCTTCTGCCTTGCGTGCTGGTGATGCCGAGACGGCATATGCACTCATCCATAACAATCTGGGTGTCATTTCCGCACAGATGGAGTCGCAGATTCAAACGGTCCTCGACTGGCTGCGTAAACAGGACGGAACCGTTGCTGTAGATGTGTGCGGATCGGGTGCCTGCTCGTTTGCCATTTGCGACACCGCTGCCACGGTCGAAAGGCTTGCCGATGCTGCCCAGCAAAATGGCTGGTGGGCCTGCGCGACTGAGTTTATTCCCAACACGGTTCAAATCGACGCGCCAAAGAAATAAAAATTTCTCTAGCACGCGGCGAAAATCTTTGTTACTATAGTCGAGCTAACGGGTTGTGGCTCAGTTTGGTAGAGCACTGCGTTCGGGACGCAGGGGTCGCTGGTTCAAATCCAGTCAACCCGACCAGAGCATGAGGAGGGACCGCTTCTTGCGGTCCCTTTTTTTAGCTAGTGTTGTGATACCGCGATACCCGCGGTATACTCATTCGAGCTTGTCTCGCTGTATTGTGGAGGTCTACATGTTTGGACTGAGGGCTCCTGAGCTCATCATTATTCTCGTCGTTGTCCTGATTATCTTCGGGCCCAAGAACCTGCCGAAGCTCGGCAAGTCCCTCGGCTCTACCGTCAAGAATATCCGCGAGGGTATGGAGGGCGACGATAAGGCCGAGACCAAGCAGGCCGAGGAGGTCGGGGTCGAGCAGTCCGAGGAGGACAAG
>DBFCNY010000002.1:0-2897 GCA_048298285.1 Collinsella sp. | reverse complement strand
GATAAAACCTGCCAAAATAAACCTGTCCCTTTTTGGCAGGTTGGTCGTAGTTATTACGTGGCGGTCGAGGTCGACCGTATGGGGCGCGCCTTGTTTGGCTAAAGTACAATTATCTGTGTTTAACTCGCCCGCAGCTGCACGGCGTGGGCGATGGCCAAAAAGGAAAACCACATGGGATTCATGTCAAAGCTGCTGTCCTTTGGATCCGATAAGGACCTTAAGCGCTACTACAAGATCGTCGACCAGATCAACGGTCTTGAGCCCCAGTTTGAGAAGATGACCGAGGAGGAACTCCGCGGCCAGACCGATAAGTTCCGCGAGCGTTACGCCAACGGCGAGTCGCTCGACGACATGCTTCCCGAGGCCTTTGCCACCGTGCGCGAGGCTTCCAAGCGCATCACGGGCATGCGCCACTTTGACGTACAGCTCATCGGCGCCATGGCGCTTCATGAGGGTCATATTGCCGAGATGAAGACCGGCGAGGGCAAGACGCTCGTCTCCACCTTGGCCGGCTACCTCAACGCTATCGCCGGCAAGGGCGTGCATGTCGTTACCGTCAACGATTACCTGGCAAAGCGCGACTCCGAGTGGATGGGCCGCATCTACAAGTACCTGGGCATGACCGTCGGTCTGCTCCAGAACAACATGCCGCTCGAGCTCAAGCGCCCGGCCTACCAGGCAGACGTCACTTACGGCACCAACTCCGAGTTCGGTTTCGACTACCTGCGCGACAACATGGTCACCCGTCCCGAGCAGCGCGTGCAGCGCGGTCACAACTACGCCATCGTC
The DNA here is from genome assembly GCA_048298285.1 of Collinsella sp. Taxonomy (GTDB): domain Bacteria; phylum Actinomycetota; class Coriobacteriia; order Coriobacteriales; family Coriobacteriaceae; genus Collinsella. The sequence goes on along the minus strand of DBFCNY010000002.1, from coordinate 2,108 downwards.
GACGAGGTCGACTCCATCCTGATCGATGAGGCCAGGACGCCGCTCATTATCTCGGGCGCCGGCACTAAGTCCGCCAGCACCTACAAGGACTTCGCGCGCGCCGTGCGCGGCCTGGAGCGCGGTGAGGACGTGTCGCACGACATGCTCACCGCCACCGAGGACGTTGAACCCACGGGCGACTACGTCATGGACGAGGCCAAGCACACCATCGCCGCCACCGAGCGCGGTCTTAAGAAGATCGAGCGCCGCCTGGGTATCGATGACATCTATGCCGACCTCTCCGGCCAGCTGGTCAACCACCTGCAGCAGGCGCTGAAGGCCCAGTACATGTTCCACCGTGATAAGCAGTACGTGGTCACCAACGGCGAGGTCAAGATCGTCGACGAGTTCACCGGCCGCATTATGGAAGGCCGCCGTTACTCCGAGGGCCTGCACCAGGCCATTGAGGCCAAAGAGGGCGTGCTCGTACGCGAGGAGAACCAGACCCTGGCCACCATCACCCTGCAGAACTACTTCCGTCTGTATGACAAGCTCTCCGGCATGACCGGCACGGCACTTACCGAGGATGCTGAGTTCCGCGAGATCTACAAGCTGCCCGTCGAGGTCATCCCCTCCAACAAGCCCGTGCAGCGCGTGGACCACGAGGACCTGGTGTACCGCACCATTCAGGCTAAATACAACGCCGTTGCCGACGACGTTGAGCGTCGTCACGCCAAGGGCCAACCGGTCCTGGTGGGCACCGTCTCCATCGAGAGCTCCGAGAAGCTGTCCGCCGCCCTTACCAAGCGCGGCATCGCGCACGAGGTCCTCAACGCCAAGCATCACGAGCGCGAGGCTCATATCGTTGCCCAGGCCGGACGCTACGGCGCCGTGACCATCGCTACTAACATGGCCGGTCGCGGTACCGACATCCTGCTGGGCGGCAACCCCGACGAGCTGGTGCGCGAGCGCCTTGAGTACGAGGGCCTGACCATGGAGGACGTGACGCCCGAGCAGCTCGAGCAGTTTAACGCCGAGGCCAAGGAGACCTGCAAGGCCGAGCGCGAGCGCGTGCTTGCCGCCGGTGGCCTGACCGTTATCGGCACCGAGCGCCACGAGTCCCGCCGTATCGACAACCAGCTGCGCGGCCGCTCCGGACGTCAGGGCGATCCGGGCGAGACCCAGTTCTACCTGTCGCTCGAGGACGACCTCATGCGCCTGTTCGGCGGCGACAAGATGGACCGCGTCTCCAAGATGATGGTCACGGCCGACATGGGCGACGACATGCCCATCCAGCACAAGATCATCTCCAAGGCCGTCGAGAGCGCCCAGCACAAGGTCGAGAGCATCAACTTCTCCATGCGTAAGAGCGTCCTTGAGTACGACGACGTCATGAACAAGCAGCGCCAGGTCATCTACGCCGAGCGCAATAAGATTCTGGACGGCAAGGACCTGACCGATCACATCACCGAGGTCATGCACGATACCGTGTACCGCTGCGTGCAGGAGTTCTGCACCAAGGACAGTCACGATGGCGAGCGCGACCTGGAGGGTCTGCGCAAGTGGGTTGTGGAGCTCACCGGCCACATCGATACGCCGAAGTTCCCCGACGAGGATTATGAGGCCCTGGCTGCCGATGTCCTGGCTTACGTAGAGAAGTGCTACAACATGAAGGCCGAGCGCTTGGGCGAGGACCTGATGCGCGAGCTCAACACCCAGGTCATGCTGCGCGTCATCGATACCCGCTGGATGAACTACCTGCAGGAGATGGACTACCTCAAGACCGGCATCGGCCTGCGCGGCTTTGGCCAGCGCGACCCGCTGGTTGAGTACAAGACCGAGGCCTACGGCGCGTTCCAGATACTCGTCGATACCATGTATGAGGATTACCTGCGCACGGTTCTGCGCATCGAGATCAAGGCCGCCCCGCGCGCCGTGGAGCACAAGGAGGAGCCCGCGCTCGAAGGCGCGCGCTTCTCCGGCCCTGCCGAGGTCGATGGTGACAACGGCGACTCGGTGCTGCGCAAGCAGGCGCAGGTGCAGGCCCGCACGGCTGTCCAGGGTGGTCCGGCTGCCGTCAACAACGGTGGCAAGTTGACCACCTATCGCAAGTCCGAGAGCGACGATCC
>DBFCNY010000001.1:0-10782 GCA_048298285.1 Collinsella sp. | reverse complement strand
CCCTAGCTCATCATGGCATTCATCATCTCGTTGGTTGCGGAATCGTCGGCAGACCACTCGCCGTCGTCATTGCAGGAATACTTGAAGGTGACCTTGGTGTCCTTGGTCTTAGCAGCCTTGGTCACATCGACCATAACCTGACCGGCCATCTTGTACAACTCGTCATCGGAAGGCATCGAATCGAGCGCGGCGACCTTCTCCTGGTACTGGGTGGCAAAATCCTCAACGATCTGGTTCATGGACTTGCAGGTAATGGTGACCTCGGCAGTCGCGGTGCCCTTGTCCTCGTCGACCGTCACGTCGCCGATCTTGTAGTCAAAGCCCTCGAGATAGCTCTTGGCGTACTCCTTGGGATCGATGCCCAGCTGCTCGAACTCGTCGCCCGAAGCCTCTTCCAGGCCGGCGAGGAAGTCGTCGCCACCGTTCTTGACCTCGTCAAACTGCGTCGTAAGATCCTCGATGATGAGCTCCTCAACCGAAGGACCTCCGCAGCCGGAAAGCACAACCACGCACGCGACCAGAACAGCCATCAGGGACACAAGCAGCAGCTTCTTTTTCATGAGATTCCTCCCAACAAGCGGCACCTCGCCTCCCGACGCGGTGCACGTCGTAACAATAAGGCCATACTAGCCGCTAACGAACACCCCCGGCAAAGCAAAGGCGCAGTCGGCTCGATTTAGCGTCCGAACGGTTTGCAAGCCCACCCAACGTGCAATAAAACGCTTTCCCGCGGTGCAATAAAAAAGGTGGCCGGAAAACCCGACCACCCTCGCACAGCCTTTGGATGCCGCAGTTTACTTGCGGACGACCTTGACGATGGCGTCACCGGCGGCGACGGCGGACTCTGCCTCAACGGTGAGCTCGACATCGGCAAACTCGGCGGTGTTGGACACGGCCACGACGACGCAGTCCTTGTAACCGGCAGCGGCGATCTTGGCGCGGTCGATCTTGAGTATGGGCTGGCCAGCCTTCACAACGTCGTCGGCCTTGACGAAGCCCTCGAAGCCATCGCCGTTCATGTTGACGGTATCGACGCCAACGTGCACCAGAACCTCGATGCCGCTATCGGACTGCAGACCCACGGCGTGACCCATGGTGACGGTCACCTTACCGTCGCAGGGAGCGTAGACCAGATCGTCCTCGGGCCACACGGCACAGCCCTTGCCCAGAACCTCGCCACCAAAGACGGGATCGGGCACGTCGGCCATCTTGATGACCTTGCCCTTGACGGGCGAGCACAGCACGTCGGCGCCAGCAGAAGCAGAGATGGAGGCCGGAGCAGCGGCAGCCGCGTGCTCAGCCTTCTTCTTGAACATGTCAAACAGACCCATACGTTTTCTCCTCTTGATTAAGCGCAACGTTGTGCGCATGCCTACGGTAATTATAGTGCCAAATGGTTCAAATGCTAAGGTGGGGACTCGAATCGCGAGCCCTTCCCGGTAGTGCTCGTGGAATGAGCGTCTCCTTTGCATCGCGGATCGATAAGCCGAGTATCGCCCGCGCACGGGACGGGCAGAAGCGGGCGCGCCAAACCCGGCACTTCTTTTCGCTCTCGAGTCCTGTCGCCGCCTTGTCCCTAACACTTCCTGACACCGACCGAAACGTGCCAAAATAAACCTGTCCTTTTTGGCAGGTTTGGCGAGTGTGGATTTTTGGACGCTTAACTAGCGAACGTGGATAATCTCCCACTTTGAGGCCGTCACCGAGCCAAAAACGGGAGATTATCCGCTCTCATTTTGGACAACCCCCCCCCTGTACCAAGCCGAGCTCCATGGTCAAGTAATAACGACTTCTCATCATTAGATTGTTTACATCAATTCTAATAACTATTTAATCATTAAACTCGTTATTAGAATTGATATGATTAGCCTAATAGCGAGTTTCCGGCACTAAAGATATGGAGGGCGCGATGCAAATCGAGGAGAACGGCCAGGGAACGCTCCGCAATAATCTATCGGGGAAATTGGCTTACTATTCGTTTTTGCCAACGCCCTTGCAATCATTGAGGCAGCTAAACCTCACTGAGGAAACCTATCGCACGCTTTCCACATGCTCACGAAAGCTTGGAGAGCTTGAAGGCATGCTCTACTTTGTTCCCAACGCCGACATGTATCTGACAATGTATGTGCGCAAAGAAGCACTCCTTTCTTCGCAAATTGAGGGAACCCAGTGCACGTTTGACGACCTACTTAGTCCATCGCAAACCCAGCTCCATCATAAAGATGTCGCAGATGTCGTGAATTATGTCCGTGCTGTCGACCGCGGCGTAGAACTGCTCAAAAAGATGCCCTTGTGTACGAGGCTTCTCAGGCAGGTTCATGCGGTCCTGCTGGACGGAGTGCGCGGAACGGAGAAGAATCCAGGCGAGCTGCGCTCCTCACAAAACTGGATTGGCCCTTCAGGCTGCACCATTGCAACTGCATCGTTCGTCCCTCCAAACATTGAAGATTTGAGCAACACGCTCCAGGACCTCGAACGATTTATCAATGAGCCTCAAGTCGAAATGGATCCGATCGTGCGGGCGGCGCTCGTCCATTACCAATTTGAAACTGCCCATCCATTCCTAGACGGAAACGGTCGCCTGGGCAGGCTTCTCATTACACTTATGCTCATCAATGATGGCGTTCTTCATTCTTGCTTGTTCTATCCATCGTTCCAGTTCAAGAAAAATCGAAGCGAGTACTACCGACAACTCACATCCGTAAGGGAACGAGGAACTTACGAGGAATGGATAGAGTTTTTCTGCGCCAGTCTTCTTGAGAGTGCGAAGGACTCGGTAGGGTCTTTAAAGAGTCTTGTTGATCTCCACAACCGTTCGACGGCAGCTATTACCGAAAATCTCGGAAGGACTGCCGCAAACGGACAAAGGCTGCTGAGCCTTCTTGAAGAGCATCCCATCCTCGACACCGCATTTATCGCTGCCCGACTCGATATCGGTAGGAGCACCGCGAGCTCACTCGTCAAATCATTTGAAGAATTGGGTATCCTCCGTCCACTCGACGAGTCAAGACAGAGATACCGACAGTACGGGTATGAAGAGTATCTTTCGATTCTCAGGGAAGACGCTGAGCCGATTAGATAGGCACCGCAGCCCAGCCATATTAAAACGAGCGTGGATAATCTCCCACTTTGAGTCCACACGGGGGCCAAAAACGGGAGATTATCCACGCTCATTTCTGACTAGTCATTGGGGACGTTCTTAAACGACTAGTCAAACACGAACGTCCCCAATGACTACTACGGCAACGCCGATGTTTTGGCAACGACAGCGAAAGCCCGTCAGAGCGAGCGAGGTGCCTTGAAACGAGGCGGCATTGACCTTCTGGTCATGCCGCCGAAGCTGAAAGGCAGATTGCCGCTCTGGCGGGCTTGCAGCGTCAACTGGTTACGCGGGTTGGTAAACCCGCGTAACTACCTACTCCCGAGCTCCGTACTGCTCGTAGTAGGCGTCGATGGCGGCCTTGAGCTCGTCATCGATGACGACCTTGCCATCGATCTCGTGGTTGTAGAGGGTCTCGACGACCTCGGCCATGGAAACGATGCTCGCGACGGGGAAACAGTACTTGGCCTCGATCTCCTTCTGCGCGGTGGTCACGCCGCCCTTGCCGACCTCCATGCGGTTGAGGGACACGATCAGGCCCTTGATTTCGACGTCGGCAGCAGCCTTAACCTTGGGATAGGTCTCGTCGATGGACTTGCCGCTGGTGGTGACATCCTCGACCATGACCACGCGATCGCCGTCCTGGGGCTCATAGCCCAGCAGGTTGCCCTTGTCGGCGCCGTGGTCCTTGGCCTCCTTGCGGTCGCAGCAGTACTTGACCTCCTTGCCGTACAGCTCGTGGTAGGCAATTGCGGTCACGACGGCCAGCGGAATGCCCTTGTAGGCCGGCCCAAACAGCACGTCAAAATCGTCGCCAAAGTTATCGTGGATGGCCTGGGCGTAATACTCGCCCAGCTTCTTGAGCTGATAGCCCGTCACGTAAGCGCCGGCATTCATAAAGAACGGAGACTGACGGCCGCTCTTGAGCGTAAAGCTGCCGAACTTAAGGACGTCGGACTCGACCATAAACTTGATGAACTCTTGCTTGTAAGCCTCCATGCGGGCTCCTCTCGTAATCGCGTACGTGCCTTCCAGTTTAGCGCAGGCGAAGCGTAGATGCGGGCGCGCTTTGGGGCCACGGCATTCTGTAAAGGCTTTGTCAGAGGGAATGGTTTTCCGAACAATGGGGTTGACATGTCAAACCCCCTCATCAAGAATACGGGCGGATTAAAAAGGGGTACGAGATACCCAAAGCGCGCTGCGCCCGGCCTTAAGGAGGTGTGCCATGGAAGGCAGTCCTAGTCGAAAAACCTGCATGTCGCCCTCGGCACGCCGCGAGGACTCCGCACACGCATAAACGCCACCGGCAGATCGTCAACCCCCCCACAAAGGTGCCTGTCCCCTTTGTGGTGGTTCGTGAGCTTGACGTGAGCGACATCTAGGTTTTTTGCAACTCAATACGACACGTACGCTAACTCCCTTCAACAAGGAGGACCCTATGCTGATGCTCAAAACCGCCACGGTTCTCGAAGCCATCTCCAAGCGCCGCCGCACGGCGCGCCCTGCCGCTCGCACCGGCCTGTCCAAGAACACCATATTCGCCGCCACCCATAGCGCCGAGGACGCTCTCGTACTGCTTGACGCCACGGCAAACGGCCTCACCGCCGAGCAGGCAACCGAGCGCCTGGATGCCGCCGGCCCCAACACCATCGAAGCGCCGACCAAGACGCTCGCCCGCCGCATCGCCGACGCGTTCATCGATCCCTTCGCCGGCATCCTCGCCGCGCTCGCGCTGGTCTCACTCTACATCGACGTGCTCGCCGTGCCCGAGCCGCAGCGCGACCCCTCCACGGTCATCGTCATCAGCATCATGCTGCTGGTATCGGGCGGCATGAAGTTTATCCAGGAAGCCCGCAGCGGCAATGCGGCAGATGCCCTCAAGGACCTGGTCTCCAACACTTGCACCGCCCTGCGCGACGACGAGCGCATCGAGATCCTCTTCGACGAGCTCGTCCCCGGCGATGTGATCCGCCTCTCTGCCGGCGATATGGTGCCAGCAGATGCCCGCGTCATCACCGCGCGCGACCTGTTTGTCATCGAGTCCGCACTCACCGGCGAGAGCGAGGCAGTCGAGAAGACCGCTGCCGCCACCGTCGTCGAGGGCGCCGACGGCTCCGCGCTGCCACTCTCTGCCTGCAAGAACATCGTCTTTACCGGCACCTCCGTGCAAAACGGCACCGCCATGGCGCTTGTCGTTGCCACCGGCTCGGACACCTACCTGGGCGGCATCGCCAAGATACTCAACGGGCGCAGCGAAAAGAGCGCGTTTGACCGCGGCGTCTCGAGCGTCTCCATGTTGCTCGTACGCCTCATGCTCGTTATGGCGCCGGCCGTCTTTGCCATCAACGCCGCCACCAAGGGCAACGTCATCGACGCGCTGCTGTTCGCCACGAGCGTGGGCGTGGGCATCACGCCGCAGATGCTTCCCGTCATCGTGACCACAAGCCTGTCGCAGGGCGCCAAGGACCTCGCCCGTCGCCAGGTTATCGTCAAGGAGCTGCCGGCGATTCAAAACCTGGGCGCCATGGACGTCCTGTGCTGCGACAAGACCGGCACCCTCACCGAAGACCGCATCGTGCTCGAGCGCTACCTCAACACCGATGGCAACGAGGACGCGCGCGTGCTGCGCCATGCGTTTTTGAACAGCTTCTTCCAGACCGGCCTCAAAAATCTTATCGACCTGGCCGTAATCGACCGTGCCGATGTGACACCCTCGACCGTCGCACCCGATTCCATGCTGGGCCAGAGCCTGCGCGACCGCTACACCAAGGTCGACGAGGTTCCCTTCGATTTCTCGCGCCGTCGCCTGAGCGTAGTTGTCTCCGACGCCCAAGGCAAAACCCAGATGGTTACCAAGGGAGCTGCCGAGGAGATGCTCGAGATCTGCTCCTTTGTCGAGGTCGATGGCATCGCCCGGCCGCTCGCCGAAGACAAGCTCGCCCAGATTCGCAAGCAGGTCGCCGATCTTAACGCCGAGGGCCTGCGCGTGATTGCCGTGGCACAGAAGACCGATCCGCGCTGCGTGGGCGAGTTTGGCATCGCCGACGAATGCGACATGGTGCTGATGGGCTTTTTGGCCTTCCTCGATCCGCCCAAAGCAAGTGCCGCGGGCGCCGTCGCCACCCTCGAGGCCAAGGGCGTGGCGGTCAAGGTCCTGACCGGCGACAACGACCGCGTCGCCGCCACCGTCTGCGCGCAGATCGGCATCGATGCGAGCAACGTCTTGCTCGGCTCCGAGATCGATGCGCTCGACGACGCCGAGCTTGCCGAGCGCGCCGAGAAAACCCACCTCTTCGCCAAGCTCTCGCCGTTGCAGAAGGCGCGCCTGGTGCGCGTCATGCGCGAGCTACTCGGCCACACCGTGGGCTTTATGGGCGACGGCATCAACGACGCCGCCGCCATGCGTGCGAGCGATTGCGGCATCTCAGTCGATTCGGCCGTCGACATTGCCAAGGAATCCGCCGATATCATCTTGCTTCAGAAGGACCTGGGCGTGCTCGAACGCGGAATCATCGAAGGCCGCCGCACCTACGGCAACCTGCTCAAGTACCTCAAGACCACAGTGAGCTCCAACTTTGGCAACGTGCTGTCCGTGACCGTCGCGAGCCTGTTCTTGCCGTTTTTGCCCATGAGTGCCCTACAGCTGGTGCTGCTGTCGCTCGTCTACGAGATCGTGTGCATCACGCTACCGTGGGACACCGTCGATGACGTCTGGACCGCCCGTCCGCGCTCCTGGGACGCCGCGTCCATCAAGGGCTTTATGCTCGAGCTGGGCCCCGTGAGCTCGCTGTTTGACATCGTGACCTTCGCCGCGCTCTTCTTTGTGGTGTGCCCCGCCACCGTGGGCGCAAGCTGGTCCGAGCTCTCCGGGACGGGCAACGTCGCGGGTATGGCGACCTTTGCCGCGCTCTTCCAGAGTGGCTGGTTTATCGAGTCCATGTGGTCGCAGACGCTCGTGATCCACATGCTGCGCTCCCCGCGCCTGCCGAGCCCACGTGACCACGCCGCGCCGGCACTGTGCGCTCTCACCGTGCTAGGCCTGGCGCTTGTCACCTGGCTGCCGGCAAGCCCCATCGCCGACGCGCTGGGCCTCATGACGCTGCCCACGAGCTTTTTTGGGCTGCTCATTGGCATCGTTACCGCCTATATCGCGCTCACCCAGCTGGCAAAGCGCCGCTACATTGCCCGCCACGGCGAGCTACTGTAGCGAGCAGACGGAAAACACCCTGCCAGCTGCCGTTGCCACTACCACAGCTGCCAACGCCTCTGCCGCTGCCGCAGTCTGTCCCCTCAGCAGTTGCGGTGGAATAGTTCCTGTTTAAAGCCCCATGACTTTGATTTAGGGACTATTCCACCGCAACTTATTGGAGGATTAGCTAGTCCTTGGGCGTCCAGGACCAGAAGAAGTTGATAAGGGCCACACGTGAGGTGGTGCCGGTCTTTTTGTTGATCGAGGAAATGTGACGGTAGAGCGTTGAGCGCGAAAGGAAGAGCGTTGCGGCGATGTCCTGAACGCTCTGGTCCGAAACGACCAAGACCTCAAGAATATCGCGCTCGCGCTCTGTAAGCCCAAAGGCGGCAACGAAGGCATCGAGGCACTCATCGGGCGTGAACTCCGCTGCCTCCACGGGCGCGGAATCGGAACATGCGGGTGCAAAATCCCCACCAAAATCGTCGGTAGCAAGTGCCAGTCCATCCCACATCACGACATCATCGGCTCGTCGCCCCAACTGCCCCAGCAGCGTACGTCCCCAATGAGTGGCCGAAGAGTGTCCCCAGCGACTAGCCAAAAATGGGCCATGTGTCCCAGTTGTGGAGACTCCTTGAGCCGTCTGGGTATCGCGAAGGATCGCGCACTCCCCCATCATCAAAAGTGACACACGCTACCAGTTGATGGGAGGCAGCCATGGGCTTCTTTGACAAGATGTTCGAGAAGAAAGAGTGCGCGATTTGCGGTACCGAGCTGGGACTTCTAGGTAAGACAAAAATCAATGAAGGCTACCTGTGCAAAGAGTGCGCCGGCAAGCTCTCCCCCTACTTTCACGGCTATCGCTCCAGCACCGCGGACGATATCCGTGAGCAACTCGCCTACCGCGAGGCCAACGCCGAGCGCCTGTCTTCGTTCAACCCCACGCGCACGCTTTCTGCCGGGCGCACCAATATTATGCTCGATGAGGACGCGGGCCTGCTGATCATCACTTCGCAGAGCCGCTGGCGCGACGCCAATCCCGACATCATCGAGTTCTCGCAGGTACTCGGCTGCGATATGGATATCGACGAGCACCGCACCGAAATCTATCGCGAGACCAAGGACGGCGAGCGCGAGAGCTACAATCCGCCGCGCTACGACCTGGATTACGACTTTAATCTGACCATCCACGTCAACACGCCGTACTTTACCGAGATCAACCTGCGCGTGAACGACTCCACCATCGATCAGCGCGGTTCCATCGAATACCGCGAGGCCAAGCGCCAGGCAACCGAGGTCCGCGACGCGCTGGTGCAGCTGCGCCAGGAGACGCGCGACAGCGTCGTGGCCGCCAAGGCCCCCAAGACCGCGGTCACCTGCCCGTTCTGCGGTGCAACCACCATTCCCGATGCCAGTGGGCGCTGCGAATACTGTGGTGGCGCCATCGGCGCATAGCCTCCGGCACGGAAAGGACCGATCATGGCCTTCGAGAGCGTCAACTATCAGTGCCCCGCGTGTGGCGGCCCCCTTCACTTTGCCAGTGCCGAGCAAAAGCTCGTCTGCGACTACTGCGATTCGCGTTTTGAAGTCGAAGAAGTCGAGGCCCTCTATCGCGAGCGCCAGGACAAGGCAGATGCCAAAGCCGATGCCGCAGCCGCGGCCCCCAAGCCTGCTGTCGACGATGCCGTGCAGGAGCTGGCTCAAAACGCCGGCTACATCTGCTCGTCGTGCGGTGCCGAGCTGGTCTCGGACGGCACCGTCGCCGTCACCACCTGTCCGTACTGCGGCAACCCCGCCGTGGCACCTGGCCAGCTCTCGGGCGATTTCTCACCCGACCTGGTGATCCCGTTTAAGCTCGAGCGCGACGACGTTATGGCCGCACTCAAGGAGCACTATAAGGGCAAGATCCTACTGCCCAAGAGCTTTGTCACCGGCAACCATATCGACGAAGTCCAAGGCGTCTACGTGCCGTTTTGGCTTTACGGCGCCCGCGTGGACGGCGAGGTGTGCTTTGATGCGACCAACGAGACCGTAACCGAGGAATCCGACCGCACCGTCACGACCACCGACCACTACGACGCCTACCGCAAGGGCAATATCTCGTTTGAGCGCGTGCCCGTCGACGGATCGTCCAAGATGCCCGACGGCCATATGGACGCCATCGAGCCGTTTGACTACGACGCGCTGCGCCCGTTCTCGGTTGCCTATATGCCCGGCTACATCGCCAACCGCTACGACGAGGACTGCGAGACCTGCAAGGCGCGCGCCGAGCGCCGCATGGAGGAGAGCACGATCTCGGCCCTGCGCGAGACCGTCGTCGACGAATATGACGACGCCACGGTCGAAAGCAAGCAGCTCGACTACACCTGGGAAGACAGCGACTACGCCCTGTTCCCCGTCTGGATGCTCTCCACTTCGTGGAACGGCAAGAGTTACCTGTTTGCCATGAACGGCCAGACCGGTCGCATGGTCGGCGAGCTTCCCTGCTCCAAGCCCAAGCTCGCCATCGCCTCGGTGCTGTTCTTTGTGATCGGGTTTGTCCTCTCCCAGATTCTCTTTATGGGTGGGAATGCCTTCGATCCGGACTACCTAACCTTTGATGTCGAGGGCATCCTCATCAACATCGTCGCGCCGTTGATCATCGTGGTCATCGCAGATGTGCTGCTGGTGGGCCAGCTCAAGACGGCCAACGAGGCCACCCACGCCGATTGCTACTGCGGCGAGCTCGACCTGACCGAGAAGCACGACACCTTCAGCCACACCGAGACCACCGTTGTCATGAAGGACAACAAGGACGATTAGCCATTCTGACCAATACCACCCGGCCTTTGACGAGAAAGGAAGATCACCATGGGACTCTTGAAAGCTGGATTGGGAGCTGCCGGCGGCGTCATGGCCGACCAGTGGAAGGAATTTATCTATTGCGAATCGATGCCCGCTGACGTCTTGGCCTGCAAGGGCGTCAAGCGCACCGGTGGCCGCAGCTCCAACATGCGCGGCGAGGACAACGTCATCTCAAACGGCTCCGTCATCGCCGTCAACGATGGCCAGGGCATGCTCGTGGTGCAAAACGGCAAGATCATCGAGGTCGCGCTGGAGCCCGGCGAGTTTGTCTTTGACACCGGCAGCGAGCCGAGCGTCTTTAGCGGCAATCTGGGCGACTCCATCAAGGAGACCTTCGCCAATATCGGCAGCCGCTTTACCTTTGGCGGCGATGCGGGCAAGGACCAGCGCGTCTACTTCATCAACACCAAGGAGATTATCGGCAACAAGTACGGCACCGCCTCGCCCGTGCCCTTCCGCGTGGTCGACAACAACATTGGCCTCGACGTTGACATCTCCGTGCGCTGCAACGGCGAGTATTCGTACCGTATCACCAACCCGCTGCTGTTCTACACCAACGTGTGCGGCAACGTGACCGATAGCTACACGCGCGATAAGATCGACAGCCAGCTTAAGTCCGAGCTGCTCACCGCCCTGCAGCCCGCCTTTG